>NZ_RZRY01001140.1:0-1370 GCF_003998035.1 Mesorhizobium sp. M2A.F.Ca.ET.039.01.1.1
TCGATGTGCACCGCTGGCTCCCAGCTCAGGCTGTCGGGAGAGGGTGGCGGAACCCGGCGAGCAAAAACATCGGAATCGAGGGTGTAAACCCACGGAATTCCAAATCCTCTCCACTCCATCTCCCTCAAGCCGCCAATTCGCTCCCATGGGATCGTGAGAAGGCCGAAAAGCGCAGCTTCGACGGCCGGCGGGAGGCCTGTTTTGTGCGGTTCAATTCGCCCAAAATCCTGCCCGAGATTTACGAACAGCCCAGGCAGTCGTCTCCCCTCAGGGCCCTTGTCGTCGTGCGTCACCTGCTCCTCGACGACGAGCCAGTTAAACTGCGAGAAACGTCCGCTATCGAACGACCAATCTCTGTGGGCGCGGTGAAGAAGCTGAACGTCGAATAGCTGCTCAAGCTCGGTCGCAGAAAAGCGCCGCACCTGGTTCGGACCGAAGGAGATCGCCGGAAGGTCTGATGCCAGATCAAGCGGGCACAGGTACAGCCGCCTGGACGTAGTGCTTCTTATTGCCTTGTCGAGTCGGTCCGCAATTTCGGTTGCACTGCTGCCAGACCGGAACCCTCACCACCGACAAGACAAGCCAAGCCGAGCTGCCGCAGCGCCGAGGCCAGCGAAAACCGTAACATGGAGCCAGATCTGATATGGGGGTATCGAGTCTGACAAAGCTCCACAAAACGCAGAAAAGCCGGCGCGTTTTGCAGGTGATTGACGTCCGTTGCCGGCGCCCGGGCTAATTGCTCCAGTTCGTGGAGGATACCGACAGGGGGGTCAACCGTGACGTTCATGATGATCGTGGTTGCGCTGGAGTTCGATAGAGGATGATCCGCCCGGTTGGTAGAATCTGGGTAAGCAAATCAAAATCACGGACGTTGCCGGTCAACACGTTCGCACCCAACTGACGCGCCTGCAGGAATACGAGGGCGTCATTGACGAATCGGCGCTCGTGTCCCTCCCCCTTGGGTAAATTGCTCAGCCGAGAAAGCAGGCCCGCCAACACGCCTGCCTGCCCCCAGATGGCAGCGTCGGGCGCATGAAGTCGGTGCGCCGGTATGTCCTCTACCGTCGCCTCGACCGTTTCGAGGACCGCCTTCGTCGAACCATGCTTTGGGTCGAGCCTACCAAATGTGTGAGTCAGCTCGGACAGGCAGACAGAGGAATGGTGGCATAGGCGATAGGTAAGCAGCTTATCGACTTCAACCGGCGATCGACCCTGCAGCACATCCAGATAGACGCTGGTATCCAGAAACAGCGGCCCCCCGATCGCGGGTTCGTCAGCAACCCATGGGAGATCCTCATCGGCCCGGCGCTCAAGTGTTCCGGTGTGCTTTTGGGGCTTTAGCGAACGGAGGGTCTCAGAAAGATCAAATC
>NZ_RZRY01001141.1:0-1366 GCF_003998035.1 Mesorhizobium sp. M2A.F.Ca.ET.039.01.1.1
GGTTAAGAGAGCCCGCGAGCTGCGGCAGGTCGAAAACGATGCGGAGGAACGGCTGTGGCATGAACTGCGGGGGCGGCGATTGAACGGCCACAAGTTTGTTCGCCAACTGCCGATCGGCCCTTACTTCGCGGACTTCGCTTGCCGCGGAGCCAATCTGGTTGTCGAGGTTGACGGCAGCCAACATGCCCGGTCGATACAGGGACGAGACGATGAACGGAAACGGTTGGTCCGTATTGAGGGTTTGGCACGCAGATGTTTTGACCAACTGCGCGAGCGTGCTGGATACGATTGTTGCGGCGCTGGATGGTCGGTTGGATCGAAAGATGATTGGGGTCGATGCGAAATTTCTGCCGGCCGCAAGATCGGAGCAAGGATGATGAGCATTGGCGCCGCCCCTCATCCGCCCTTCGGGCACCTTCTCCCCGTGAACGGGGAGAAGGAAAGATGAAGCCCACCGCCAAGAAACCCGACCTCCTGCGCGATAACGAGCTGATCTACGGCAGGCTGCTCGCCGTCGACGAGCCGCATCTCATCCAGCGCTACAACAAGGCGCTTGTCGCCTTCGGCCTCGAGCCGACCAGGTTGAAGAGCTTCCAGATCGACCGCACCGGCTTCTCGCCCGAGATCGCCGAGGAGTGCGGCGACTTCGACTATCTCGATCCCAACGAGGTCAACCGCCGCTTCATTATCCTGACGCCGTCGCAGATCGATCTGCCCGTGGTGCACACCGCCTTCTCCAACACCTCGCAGCTGATGTTCGAGTTCATGTCGAAGAACAGGCGCGCCATCGACGCGCTGACCATCAAGGACGTGATCTACGGCGAGATCGAGGACTCGGTCCCCAAGGTCAACGACATCGAGGACCTGCTTTCGATCAACCAGGTCGAGTTCAAGGTGCTGTCGGCCGAGGATGTGCTGGGAAAGGCGGCCGAGCTCGGCAAGCTGGTCGACCGGCTGAAGCAGGAGCCAGACGCCTGGCGCGACAATGCCATGCTGCAGCGCATGGTCGATCTGGCCAAAATCTGCGGCGACATCCGCGAGAACGCGCTGGTCCCCGACCAGGTGATCTTCCGCCACAATGCCTACTGGACCAGCCATTTCGGCGGCCTCTATGTCTTCGTCGATCCCGACATGACAACGGTGATCTGCGATCCGGCCGCTCCCGGCTTCCGCCGCTCACGCCCCTGGCAGGTCAGCTACCTGTCGATCAACGATGCCGACAAGGTTTTCCGCTTCCTTGCCGCCACCGGCCGCCTCGACCTGCCGCGCGCCTCGTGGATCGAGGCCTCCGGCTATCTCGAGCACCGCGCCGAGATGGTCGTGCGCGCGCTGATCCGCGATGCCGAGCCCAACCGCAACCTAACCG
>NZ_RZRY01001142.1:0-1362 GCF_003998035.1 Mesorhizobium sp. M2A.F.Ca.ET.039.01.1.1
CCCGGCGCGCGCGCCGGCGCAACCCCGCTCGATGATCTGCGCCAGAAGATCCGGCCGGCGCCGCAGGAGCGGCTTGCCCGCATGGTCGACCTCAATGAGGAGCGCACCGCCCAGATTCTGCGCAAATGGGCTGCCGCGCCGGAAGCCGTGGGTTAGGCCATGGTCTCGGCGGCCCTCTTCGATCTCCTGCCCGATTTCGGCTCGCGGACCCCGCACGCCAGCCAGGCGGCGACCCCGCGCGAAGCCGCGCATATGCCGGCCGCGCCGGCGCCGCACGCGCCACAGGCCGACATCGGCGCGCTGATCGCCGAGGCGGTGGCCGATGCGGAGGCCACGCTCGAGGCACGGCTTGCGCTCGCCCATCAGGCCGCGCTCGACGCCGAGCGCCAGGCCAGCGACGATGCCGCGAGAGCCTTTCTTGAAAGCTTCGGCGGCGACCTCGGCGCCGCTGTCGCCACGCGCATCGACGCCATGGAGCAGCGCGTTGCCGAGCTTGCCGGCGCGACTGTTGCCCGCATCATCGGCGGCCTTCTCAGCGACGACCTGCAGGAACGTTCGCTGCAGGCTCTTTCACGCGCCATCGCCGCCGCGGTCGCCGACAACGAGGCCGTCCGCATCGGTATTCGGGGACCCCTCTCGCTGTTCGAGCCCCTGAAGGCGGCGCTTGGGTCCCGCGCGGCCAATCTCGACTTCACCGAGGCGCCGGGCTTCGACCTGACCGTCAGCATCGACGAAACGGTGTTCGAGACGCGTATCGCCGAGTGGTCCGCGTCCTTGTCCGAGGTTCTGTCATGAGCGCCATCGACCATGCCGAGCCCCGGCACGAGATCATCATCGTCAAGCGCAATCACGACGGTCATGACGATGATCACCATGGTGGCGTGTGGAAGATCGCCTTCGCCGACTTCATGACGGCGATGATGTGCTTCTTCCTCGTCATGTGGCTGATCAACGCCGCCAACGAGCAGACCAAGGCAGCCGTCGCCAGCTATTTCAATCCGGTCGAGCTGATCGACCGCAATTCCAGCCGCAAGGGCCTCGAGGATCTCGGCGACGGCCCGAGCAAGGTCGGTTTGACCGCGGACAATCCGCAGCAGGGCGCGACCAAGGCGGGCGAGGACGGCAAAGGCGGCGCCGGCTCGTCCGAACGCCGGCAGACCAAGGACGGCGCGCAGGATGCCCAGCTGTCCGATGAAAAGCTGTTTGCCGATCCCTATGCGGTGCTGGCGGAGATCGCCGCTGATACGGGGGTGCTACAGAATGTCAGCGCCAAGGGCGAAGGCGGCGCCCAGACGGCCGGCCCGGCGACCGGCGCTTCCGGCGGCGAATCCTATCGCGACCCCTTCGCGCCTGATTTCTGGT
>NZ_RZRY01001143.1:0-1360 GCF_003998035.1 Mesorhizobium sp. M2A.F.Ca.ET.039.01.1.1
GTCCAGGTGCCGGTCGCGGCGACCTGCAGCAGGCGGCCCGGCTTGCGGCCGGGCTGGGGCGCGACGATGAAGAGATGGTGGCTGCGGATCGGATTGCCGTCGCGGCCTTCGGCAAGAAGCGCGATGCGATAGGCGCCCGACGGCCAGTCGTCGCCGACGCGGAATTCGAACGACGCCTCCCAGCCGCAACCTTCGACCGAGCATTGGTCGGGCGTATCTTGCCAGCGCGCCGACAGGCCTGCTCCCTCGAAGACCTTGGTCTCGGCGGCTCCGTCGCGGATGACGGCGATGCTGAATTGCGGCGCGGTCGAGCTGACATGGAGCGCCACCGTCTCGCCGGGGCAGTAGGAAAACCGGTCGCTGTAGCCCCAGATCTCACCGCGCTCACCGTCCATCCCCGGCCATTCATAATAATGGCCGCGCACCGCCTCGCGGCGCTGCTCGGGCGTCAGCCCGAAATCGGGAAATTCGGTGGGCAATTGCATCAAGCTGGACCTGAGATCACGAAGCCGTCATTGAGACCATCGGCCGGCCAAGCGTCAAATGGAAAGCATCGGGCCAGCAGGTACCCGCGTTTGTCGATATCCGGCAAACGGATTATTCATTGGGCGTTGTTCAGTGCCAGGGAGCCGACATGCTGCGTGTGCAAAAGGTCAAGGTCGACGACATCTACGTGCCGACGGCGCGGCGCAAGACGCTGCATCCCGAGACCGTGCGCCATCTCGCCGAGGATATTCTCGAGAACGGCATGAAGACGCCGATCCAGGTGCGGCACGACGGCAAGCGCCACATCCTGGTCGAGGGACTGCACAGGCTCGAAGCCGCCAAATGGCTGGGCGAGACCATGATCGACGCCTATCTCGTCCAGGCCAAGCGCCACTAAGGTGTGTCGATATTCAGGTGATGCCGGCCTGCAAACGGCGGCTTCCTGCGCTTCCGGTGCTCACGTACTTTAAGTACGCTCCGCTCCGGTTCTCGGAATCCACCATTTTCGACTCGGCCTGACCTGAATCTCAACACACCTCAACCGGCTGCGGTCTCTAAGGATTGCCGATCTACGAAGCCTTGGCCCGCCGCGGCTGGCGCAGATGCCTGACTCCGCTCATTTCGACGAATTTCGTCGCCGTGTCCCAGAGATAGTCGCCATAAAGGAACGGCTCGAAGGGCTCGGCGCCCTCGAGCGGCAGCGGCGCGATCTCGGCGTCGACGCGTGGCTCATAGAAGAACGGAATCGAGAAGCGCGCCTGTTTGGGCGCGATCACCCGATGCCGGGTCGCCCGCACCCGGCCGGCGGTCCAGCGCTCCAGCAGCTTGCCGAAATTGACGGCGAGCGTGTTGTCGGCGGGCGGCACGTCGATCC
>NZ_RZRY01001144.1:0-1356 GCF_003998035.1 Mesorhizobium sp. M2A.F.Ca.ET.039.01.1.1
CGAGCCACATCAGGAACATCGTGCCGCCGACCAGCGTGACGACGGTCGAGATGCGGAAGAACATGCCGGGATCGTTGACGATGCCGTTGCCGCCCTCGAGACCGATCGAAATGCCGTAGGCCTGGATCAGCGCCAGGAGCACGGTGCCGTAGCGCGTGTACTGGTTGATGATCTTGCGGCCCTGCTCGCCTTCCTTCTTCAGCGCTTCCAGCGAGGGGATGACTGAGGTCATCAGCTGCATGATGATGGAGGCGGAGATGTAGGGCATGATGCCCAGCGCGAAGATCGCCATGCGCTGCACGGCGCCGCCGGCGAACATGTTGAACATGCCGAGCACGCCCTTGCTCTGCGAGGAGAAGGCCTGGGCGAAAGCGTCGGGGTTGATGCCGGGAAGCGGGATGTAGGTGCCGAGGCGGTAGACGAGCAGCGCGCCGATGGTGAACCAGATGCGCTTCTTGAGATCCTCGGCCTTGGCGAAGGCCGCGAAATTCAGATTGGAGGCTAGTTGTTCAGCAGCCGAAGCCATGCCTGATTCTCCGCTAGAGCATGATGCCGAAAAGTGTGGAGCGGTTTTCGGACAACATCCTGCTCTACTTCATTGATTTCCGTGTCACGCTCGACGCCCCCAGCTCAGGCGGCGCGTGTCACCGAAGCTCACGAGATAAGCTCCGGACCTTAAACATGCAAGCGGCCGCGTTGACGCGGCCGCCCAATTCATCTGGTCAAAGCGCGGTTCGAGGGAAAATGCGAAGTCATCCCGGTCGGCCGTGCTTCAAATCGCCGTTACTCGGCGGCGGCCGCTTCCGGCAGCTTCACCGAACCGCCGGCCTTCTCGATCTTCTCGATCGCGGCCTTGGAGGCGCCAGCGACGTCGAAGGAGAGCTTGGCCTTGAGCTCGCCGTCGGACAGCACGCGCACGCCGTCCTTGGCGCGGCGGATGACGCCGGCGGCGACCAGGGCCTCGGCCGTCACAGCCGCCTTGGCGTCGAGCTTCTTGGCGTCGATCGCCGCTTGGATCTTGGCCAGCGACACCACCGCGAAGCTCTTGCCGAACAGGTTGTTGAAGCCGCGCTTCGGCAGGCGACGATAGAGCGGCATCTGGCCACCCTCGAAGCCGTTAATGGCAACGCCCGAACGGGCCTTCTGACCCTTGACGCCGCGACCGGCGGTCTTGCCCGAGCCGGAGCCGATGCCGCGACCGAGGCGCTTCCTGGAATGCGTGGCGCCGTCCTTGTCACGCAGATCGTTGAGTTTCATCATTCTTCTCCTGCGCTTCCGTTCAGGCCTCGTCCACGACGCGGACGAGGTGCTGGACGGCGGCGATCATGCCGCGCACGGAAGGGGTATCTTCCAGCG
>NZ_RZRY01001145.1:0-1354 GCF_003998035.1 Mesorhizobium sp. M2A.F.Ca.ET.039.01.1.1
GCATTCAGCCGAACTACGATGCCGCAAGCGTCGATGCCGCCGCCGCCGAGCTCGGCCGCATCGGCATCGCTCCGCGGCTGATGATCGATGTCAGCCACGCCAACAGCGCCAAGAAGCCGGAGAACCAGCCGAAGGTGGCGCATGACGTTGCCGGTCAGGTCGCAGCCGGCGACGAGCGCATCATCGGCGTCATGATCGAGAGCAATCTCGTCGCCGGCCGCCAGGACGTCGTGCCCGGCAAGCCGCTTACCTACGGCCAGAGCATCACCGACGGCTGCATCGACTGGGCGACCACCGAGACCGTGCTTCACGGCCTTGCCGGCGCCGTCGAATGGCGCCGGTCCGTGAAGCGCGAGTTGCTCGCCAGCCGCCAGGGCGCGGCATAAGCCGAATGCAGAGGGCGGCGGTCAGGCCGCCCTCAACCCTTCCCAGGCGGTGAAGATCGATACCCCGAACAGCAACAACCCTGCTGCGCGGCCTGCGAATATGGTCGCTCGCGGATTGTCGACCAGCAGCCCCCGGCTGCGGCCCGCTGTAACGGCGAGCCCGCCATAGATCGCCGCCTGTGTGGCGACCGTCAGCAATCCCATGATCGTCGCCTGCATCCAGATCGGACCGTAAGCCGGCTTCAGGAATTGCGGATAGACGGCAAGGATGAAGAGATAGGCCTTCGGATTGATCAGGCAGGTGACCAGGCCCTGGCGGAACGCCTGCCAGGCCGAGCGGCTGCCGGCTGGCCCGTCATCGCCGACGGTGATCGAGCTGCGCATCAGCGAAATGCCGATATAGGCCATATAGGCGGCGCCGACGATAAGCAGCGGCGTGAACAGCACCGGCACGAAATGCATGAGCAGGCCGACCCCGATCGCCCCGTTCAGCGTGTGCACCGCGCCGCCGAGCATGATGCCTGCGGTCGCGGCCAGGCCACGGTTGCTGCCGCCGGTCAGCGCGTTGGCCAGCACGAACAGCATATCCATGCCCGGAACGGCGATGATGCCGAACAGAAGCACGAAGAACAGCCAGAGGTTTTCGCCATAGCTCATGTCAGTTGCCTGTCGCTTCGCCCGCCGGGGCAAAAAGGAATCTGTTGATTTTTGAAGTGCGTAGGCGGCCCTATAGGTCACGCCAACTGACGGGGATGTGTCAGTTGCGTTTCGGTCGGGTGGAAAAATGCGCAAGGCCTCGCGCCTGTTCGAGATCATCCAGATCCTGCGTCTGGCCAGAAAACCGGTGACCGCAGCTGCGATGGCCGGACAACTGGAGGTGACGGTGCGCTCGGTCTATCGCGACATCGCCGCCCTGCAGGCGATGCGCGTGCCGATCGAGGGCGGACGGGGCATCGGCTACATATTGC
>NZ_RZRY01001146.1:0-1354 GCF_003998035.1 Mesorhizobium sp. M2A.F.Ca.ET.039.01.1.1
CGAGGCCATTCCCGCCAGCCATGTCGACTTCCTACGCACGCTGCCGGCGATGGTCTGCTCCGACCAATTCGTCTTCGTGCATGCCGGCATCCGGCCCGGCATCGCGCTGGAGGCGCAGGACGAGGGCGACCTCCTCAACATCCGCGAGGAGTTCTTCGAGGCGGCGCACCGGCTCGACCGCTGGGTGGTGCACGGGCACACGATCGTCGACGTCCCAAAGCTCGACGGGCGCCGGCTCGACATCGACACCGGCGCCTTCCAGACCGGGCGGCTGACCGCGCTCAGGATCGTCGGCAAATACGGCCGGCTGCTGTCGTCACGGGATTAGGCAATTCGCCGTTTCGGGCTGAACCGCCCTGATCCTGTTCCACGTCAGGCAGCCTGCTTGGCGCGCGCTTCCGACTTCTCCAGATAGTAGCTCGAGTAGCGGTCGAAGAACCTTTCCGAGCCGCCGAGCGCGCCGTATTTGGCCAGCTTCTTCAAATCGACCTTGTTGAGCACCGCCCCAATCACCTTGTTGGCGATATAGGGCTCCGATTCCAGCATCGAGCGCACCATGTTGCGCGGCGTGCGGCCCCATTCGGTGACCAGCACGAAGCCGTCGACCAGCGGCGCGAAGGCTTTGGCGTCGACCACAGGTCCGAGCGGCGGCAGGTCGACGATGATGTACTCGAACGTCTCCTTGGCGTTCTCGATGAAGCGCCGCATACCGGCGGAGCCCAGCAGCTCGCTGGTGTGCGAGAACTGGCCACGGAGCACGGCTGGAATGATCGCAAGCTTGGTCTGGCGGTCGACCTTGCCGACCGACTGCCAGGTCTGGCCATTAACCACCGCCTCCATCAGGCCCTGCTCGGCCTCCATGCCAAGGCTGCGGCTCAAGCCAGGATTGCGCAGGTCGCCGTCGACGAGC
Source organism: Mesorhizobium sp. M2A.F.Ca.ET.039.01.1.1 (assembly GCF_003998035.1). NCBI lineage: Bacteria > Pseudomonadati > Pseudomonadota > Alphaproteobacteria > Hyphomicrobiales > Phyllobacteriaceae > Mesorhizobium > Mesorhizobium sp. M2A.F.Ca.ET.039.01.1.1. Next base: position 911 of record NZ_RZRY01001146.1, read on the forward strand.
AAGGTCTTGGCGCCATTTGCGGCAAGCAGGCCGGCGAGGTTCGCGGCCACCGTCGATTTGCCCTCGCCCGGCAGCACCGAAATGACGCCGATGACCCGGCTGCCGCGGTCCTCCATCACGACGTCGAAGGCGATCTTGGCGTTGCGCAGTGTCTCGGCGAACATCGAAGCCGGAGCATCGATGCTGACGCGCATGCGCGCGCGCCTCTCGGCCGAGGAGAGGCTGGCCACCTTGCCGTCAGCCGGCAGGTCGTCGGCCTTGGAATCCTTGGCCCTGCCGCCGCCGATCGTCGGCAGATAGCCGAGGAATTTCAGGCCGGCGCGATCACGAATATCCTCGCCCGTCCTGAAGAAGCGCTCGTTGAACTCGTTGAGGCCGCCGAAACCGGCGCCGAGCATCAGGCCGAGCACCAGAGACAGCGCCAGCACACGCATGGTGCGAGGG
>NZ_RZRY01001147.1:0-1353 GCF_003998035.1 Mesorhizobium sp. M2A.F.Ca.ET.039.01.1.1
GCTGGCAAACGTCCTTCCCGCCATGCTCGACCACATGGCCAGGGGCGACATGCCCAACGAAAGCCAGCTGCGCACGATCGCTTCCGCCTCGCTTGAAGACCAAAGGCAAGTCTGGAAGAAGCACAAGCCGTCGAAGGCCGATCCGCAGGTGTCGTGGTGGAGTGTGGCGCAGGGCCTCACAAAGACCCGCATGTATGCACGCGATGCAAGCTTCGGCGACGACCTGGCGCAGGCCTACGGCATCGCCTGGGTCGAGGACCTGTTCGCGCCAGCCGACGAGGATAGCCGGTATACGACCGACGTCGAGGCTTTCCTCGGCGCCCAGCAGGAGTGGATGACGAACAATCTGCCCAGGAAGGGTATGCTCGTCGAAGTCAACGGTTGGGGCCAGCCGGAACTGCCGAAGAAGGCAGAGCGGGTCTACGGCAAGCCCGCGAAGTCGGACTGCACGGCGATGTATCTCGACCGCGACGGCAAAGTGCAGTCGGTGCACTACCGTCTCCCCGAGGCCAAGAAGGCCAAGGCGAAGGGCGATAGCGGCAGCGGCACCGACGGTGCGGACGACGCCGGCATCGTCTCGGCGTCGCGCCCGGATGTCACCCGCAAGGGCATCGAGATGATCGGCGATTTGCGCACCGACGCGCTGCATGAGGCGCTTGCCCGCGCCCCGATCGAGGACGACACGCTGATGGCGCTGCTTGTTCTGGCCTTCGCCGGCCAGAATGTCAGCGTCGCATCCGGCGCCCGCGACATCTCTTATTTTGGGGCGGCAAGCCTCGGCGAACACGCAGCGCGCTTGTTCAATCCGGAGGGCGTCCTCGAGTTCGACATGGATGAGTTGCGTGCCGCGGTGCGGTCGCTGCTGATTGACGTGCTCTCCTGCCGTGAGAACAGGTCGAACAGCGGCATTGTCGCGCGCGTGGCCGGCGATGCGATCGGCGCGGATGATTTTCTGGCCAACATGGGGAGCGAGGAATTCCTCTCCTGCCTGTCGCGTTCGGCGCTCGAAGCATCCTGCAAGGACACGCCGGTCCTGCCGCGCCAGAAGGTCAAGGACACTCGCGCAGCACTCGTCGAGCACTTCAGGGAGGGGCGCTTCGTTCATCCAGCGGCCCTGTTCGCACCGGACAGGGCAAAACTTTCGTCCTGGCTGACAAGCAAGGCAGCCACCGGGGAAGACAATCCCGGCGAACACGCCGAGGACCCGCAGGCGGCTGAGGATGCTGGCGGCGCTGAGCGCGAGGACGCTTTCCGCGAAGCGGCCGAATAGCGGCCCCAATTCTTCCTTCCGATCGCCATCCCGCCGCCGGCAAACGCCGGCGGCGGTCCTGTTTTGACAATCAGCACATGGAG
>NZ_RZRY01001148.1:0-1348 GCF_003998035.1 Mesorhizobium sp. M2A.F.Ca.ET.039.01.1.1
ATCTCAAGCGCATCCTGCTTGAGCCGTCGCGCGTTGCCGATTGGGATAAATATCCCTGGAACTTGCCGATTTTTCGCGACCGCGAATTCGAGTTCGAATTCGCCTCGGCCATCACCATTATCGTCGGCGAGAACGGCACCGGCAAATCGACGCTGCTGGAAGCGATCGGAGCATTGGCAGGCTATGACGAGGCAGGCGGCGGCAAGGGGTATCGTCCGGTAGATCATTCCATCGCCATCGACAAAAGCGGCGCGGCGCTTGCGGACACGCTGCGTGGCCATTGGCTGCCGAAAGTCACCGCCGGCTGGTTCTTCCGCGCTGAATCGTTCTACTCGGTCGCGCGCTATCTCGATAAGGTTGCGCTCGAAGATCCGTTCAGGCCACCGCCACCCGACTTCCTGTCCTGGTCGCATGGCGAAGGCTTCATCCGCTTCTTCGAGGAGCGCTGCCGCCGGCAAGGCATCTACATCCTCGACGAGCCCGAAAGCGCGCTGTCGCCGACGCGCCAGATCGAGTTGCTCAAATTGCTTCAACGCATGGAGCAATCCGGCACGGCGCAGGTGATCATGGCGACGCACTCGCCGCTGCTGATGGCCTGTCCGTATGCGCGGCTCTTCCGCATCAGCCGCTTCGGCCTCGACCCGATCGATTTTCAGGATACCGATCATTTTCGCATGATGCGCGACTTCTGCAGCGACCCGGCTGCCTTTCTCGCCGAAGCGCTGTATGAGGACGAACCATGAATCACGACACTTACGACAACGCCTACATCGCCGGCATTTTGAACTCGGTGAAGACGATCGCCATGATCGGCGCGTCGCCCAACGATGTGCGGCCGAGCTACTTCGTGTTGAAATATCTATTGGCCAAAGGCTTTTCGGTGTTCCCGATCAACCCCGGCCATGCCGGCAAGGAGATCCTGGGCCGCACTGTCTATGCCAGCCTGGCCGACCTGCCACAGCCGGTCGACATGATCGACATTTTTCGCGCTTCCTCGGCGGTGCCGGGAATCGTCGACCAGGTGCTGAAGCTCGACCCGTTGCCCAAGGTCGTCTGGATGCAGCTTGGCGTGCGTCATGACGAGGCCGCCGCCCGCGCCGAGGCGGCCGGCATCAAGATGGTGATGAACCGCTGCCCGAAGATCGAATACGGCAAGCTGTCCGGCGAGATCGGCTGGACCGGCGTCAACTCCGGCGTTCTGTCGTCGAAGAAACCCTTGATGCGCCAGGGGTTTCAGAGCTTCGGCGTGCGCCAGAAGTAGGCACCTAGCGGCGCGCGCAAAATTATTCCGGGAAGAAACGGATTTTCTCGGGCGTTGGTCGCAGATCGCGCCCTGAAAGGTATTTTC
>NZ_RZRY01001149.1:0-1345 GCF_003998035.1 Mesorhizobium sp. M2A.F.Ca.ET.039.01.1.1
GTTTTGACAATCAGCGCATGGAGGACATGCATGTCCGCGCATCGCATCTTCCGGGCCCCAATCGGCTCGCTCATCGCCTGGTCCGACGCCACGCCGCGGCCGCCGGAACGGCACCGCAAGAAGCTGTCGCAATGGCAGTCCAACAACAGCAGGGGTCGTCTGATCCGCAAGCAGGGTGAAGCAGTCGTTGGCACTATCAGCCTGCCGGCGAGCTTCACGCTGCACGAGGCCGATTACGGTTCGGGCGGTGTCGTCGCCGTGCGCGTGCTTCGGACGTTTTCGCTGGACAGCCGGTTACGCTTCACGCTTCTCGAACGGCCGGCCATGGGCGCGGTCCGCGTGCTCGACCGGCCCGGCGAGGACGCCGAGCTGGTCCATCTCGCCCCAAATCGCGCCGATGCCGAAGAATGGCTGACGCGGCACTTTTATCCGAACGCGGTGCTCGATCAGATCACGGCGGATGAGATCGCGGCGGACCATGTCGAGGGGAGGGCCGCGTGATGACCGATACTCCTCGATGTTCGAACAAGAACTCCATCTCCGGCTCTCCGGAGGTGGAGTTCGGCCGCAGCGCTGACGGCGTCTCCGTCGCCCGCCTGGTCGATACGGCATTTGCCATGCTGCCCGCGAGTGAGGGGCGGCACTATCTGGCGACCGGCTGGCGTATCCGCCGTCCGCTCGCCGAGTGGACGCGCTCGGATTTCTACGGTCATTGCGGCGAGCTCGCTGACGAGGCGGCGTTCCGAGCAAAGGTTCTGGAGCAGGCGGAGCACGCTCGAGAGAAGCGTGCGCTTGCACGACAGGAGGTCAGGTCCACAGCGCAAACGCCGTGGGGGCCATCGCAGGGCGCCACCGTCTTCGCCGACGGCGTTACTGTCATCCGACCGCGAGCCATGGGGGGTTGTCTCGATGGTCGCGCGGCGTGAGAATCAGCCTCTCTGCCGCGAGGGGAGGTAGGTGCCTTGTTCGGCAGCGGCCTCGGCCGAATTGTCGGGGCACAAGCCGGCTCATCTTGTGGTGACGCAACCGGCACAATTCCCCACCAGACTGCAGCGGAGGCGGTGGTGTCACGGCAAGCTGTGCTTCTGTTCTCATGTCGAGGGTCAGGCTCCTTGGCCGGCGCTCCCTTCGTTCGGTGTGCGGTCCTAAACCGGCGGCCGTGCGCTTCAAGGCCGCGTTCCGCGCCGCGGGGCGGCCGGGAGAGCCGCTCTCGACATGGCGGGCCCGCGTCCCGCGCGAGGGCTGGTGAGCCCTGCTTGGACGCAAACCCACCATGCTCGATCTGGCCCTCCCGGACCCTGAAGCGCCCGTCTTTCCGCCGGTTTTGTCTGGACCGCGCCCGAAG
>NZ_RZRY01000114.1:0-13092 GCF_003998035.1 Mesorhizobium sp. M2A.F.Ca.ET.039.01.1.1
CCTCCGGATCCGACACGAAATTCTTCCAGCCCTCGGCGTCCCAGTCGAAGATCGCCCAGACGCGGTCCGGTTCGCTCGGGTCGCGGAACACGGTTGCGCCGTTTGAGCCGTGCAGTCGGCGCTTGTCGGCGCCCTTGGTTGAAAAGATGCGGATAAAGTGGTCGACGTCCGCCACCTTGGTCGTTGCGAGAAGCATCGGATTTCCTCCTGTCGGTCGCGGCCACCATTGGTCCGTCGACAGGAGCACGATGCGCGCCTTGCAGCGGGCGCACATGGGGTGAATTCCCTAGCCGGCATTTCGCCCGGCCGGACAAGGCCATGCTCGACCGCGTAGAGCGCGGCTGCGCCACGGGTGCCCACGCCGATCTTGGCGTAGACCGCCTGGATGTGATGGTCCGCGGTCTTGGGCGAGATATCCAGCTTCCGAGCCACTTCCTTCGCGGTAAGCCCAGCGGCGATCAGGCGCAGCACCTCGATTCGCGCGGCGTCATGCCGGCCAGCGCCTGCGGCAAGGCCCGGCGCGACTGCTGCCCGGCGAATGACAAAACGGCTTCGGCAGCGTCGGGGTAGATACAGCCGTCACGAACAGCCGCGCGCAGCTGTGCCGCCGCCGCTTCGCTGGACAGCGCCTTGCGGTGCGCACGTTCCTCGCGTGACGTTTGAAAGGCTTCGGCAGCGGCCAATATCCTCGCCGCCGGGGAGAGGTCGGAGCCGCCGACCTTGCGGTGATATCCCGAACCGTCCAGGCGTTCGTGGTGACGCAGCACGAGCGCGCCCATCGCATCGCCGTCATGGCCGAAGGAAGCCAGCGCCCGCTCGCCGTAATAGGCATGCAGTTGCGCGGCGTCGCGCTCGCGCACCGATAGCGGGCCGTTGCGCATCCAAGTCGCCACAGGCACCACGAGCTCTCCGATGTCATGGATGCAGCCCGACCAGCGCAGCGCGCGAACATCGGCGGCGGGCAGACCGATCCTTGCTCCAGCGCCCGCGGCCAGCTCCGACACCATCCGCGAATGGCCCTGCGTGAATGGCATGCGCATGTCGATCATGTCGGCGATGGCGAGGAACGCCTCGTCGCAAGCCCCTTCGTCCAGCGTCACCGGCGGATCCGGCTCCAGCGCTAGAATCGTCTCGCGGTCGATCGTGGCGCCGATACCCCGCATCAGCATCGCGGCGTTGGCTGAGACGAGCCGGGCCAGATCGGCCTCGTACGGGCCGTCGGCACGACTGGCGATGGTCTCGGCCATCCCGTCGATGCCGACGGCATCACTGAGCGCGATCGCATCCTGCGCCAGTGTGATCAGGCGCACGGCGGGCAGGACCTCCTCGCCGCTCAGTCCACGCGGCAGGCCCTTGCCGTCCCAGCGCTCGTAGATCTGTCCGAGATTGCGCCGGATTTCGTCGGAGAGACCGAGGCGTTCGCCGATCCGCTGCGCCACCTCGCAATGGGCTGTCAGAACCGGGCGCGCCACGGCGAGCGCCTGCGACATCGCGGCCTCGACCGCCTTGGCCTGCGCGTCAGGCGCGAGATCATAATAGAACCGCTTGAAAGCCTGCACGAAGACCCTGCCCAGTTCCGCACGGTGACCCATGTCGAGACCGACAAGGTCCTGGCGAAGCGCGATTTCGTCGCCGAAGAGACCCGAGAGAAGGTCGGTGTCCGCGTTGCAGCCGACATAACGCAGCATGGACTGGTGATAGGCATTGCGCCGAACCTGCTCCGAAACGCCAGCAAGCTCGGCGATCCGCATTGCCAGCACGCAGGATTTCAGCGCGAAGTCGCGGGAATGGCCTGTCGCGAGATCCGAGGCATAAGCGAGGACCATCATGAAGTCTGCGCGGCGTATCGAGACTTCTGTCATCGCACACCCTCAACCAGGTCCTGCCTACTCGGCGCACCAAATCGTCAAATGTCGACAGTGTCTCAGCTGAAATTTTCGACGTGGACAAACCAGCCTTGACGAAACCCTCTTATACCAGCAAGCCCTAATGTAGGTAAGCGTTTGATTTCCTCGCGGATATCAGCCGCTTCCGACTATCGCGATGGAACTGAAGCATGTCTCCCGAAAGTGGGAACTGGCTTCGGGATAAAGACATGCGCAAATCAAAGACCAAAGCGCATGGAGCGAATCCGAAGGATCGCGACGCGCTTTAAGTCGCGATTGAGGCGCATCGAACTGGTCGGGGATATAGATTTGTCCTTAAGCGAGCCCTGTCCAACGAGCGTCTCGCGGTATTGCAACCGGCAATATCAGCCGTCCAATTTCGCCCGACATCTCGGCTACGCTTGAAACCGGCGCGATAATCGTATCGCCTGCCGGCTGGCCCGATGGCGTATCGGCCATGCCTCACCCGTCGGGAAACGTCGCGCGGCCAGAGGCCTCGGCTATTCGGCCGCAACCCGCTGACCGCCCGCGCGACGCAACAGCGCGTATCCTGCTTCCTCGACCGCCTGCGCGGCGCGTTTGCGGATCGGATCGGACACGAGAACGCCATCGGCGAAATCCTTGTCCGTCGCGTAAACCCCCGTCGGCAAGGCAAGCGCCTCGAAGAAGCCGAACAGCGGCCGAAGCTGGTGCTCGACGATCAGCGCGTGCCGTTCGCCGCCGCCCGTGGCAAGCAGCAGCACCGGCTTGCCTCTCAGCGCCGACGGGTCGAGCAGGTCGAAGAAGTGCTTGAACAGGCCCGTATAGCTGCCCTTGTAGGTCGGTGATCCGACCACCAGCACATCGGCATTGACGACCTTGTCAAGGACGTCGCGGCCCTTTTGATCGAGATCTCGCGCCCATTTGGCGCTGCCGAGCGAGGCGCCGACATCTTCGATGTCATAGGTGCTCGCCGACAGATTGTTACGGACCGCGATATCCCTGACGACGTGCTCGACGAAGCCGCGCGTCTTCGACGGCCGGGTGAAATTTCCGGAGAAACCGACAACGGTTGGATTGGGCATGCTGTGGCACTTTCTCGGTATGTCGACGACCAGGGTCCAATGTCTATAATTTTTATAGACTCCGACCCGTCTTAGAAGGAACCGTCGACCCTTGGAGGGCTCGCCGCCGAACAATTTTTCCATGGATCGAACAGATTATGGATACCGACGGCGAGACGCGCATAGGCAGCTTGCCGGTCAGCAGCGGAAAAGGACGCCAAGACATAGGGCGCCGAGCGTCCCTTCAGCCCTGCGGATGAATCTGCGGCAGGGCGGCGGCGAGCGACCGCTCGAACGCATCGACCAGCACGTCGATCTGGGTCTCGGTGATGATCAGAGGCGGACAGAAGGCGATGGCATCGCCCATGTTGCGCGAGATCACGCCATTCTGCTGCAGGAAGCCGTTGACCAGCGCGCTGAGCGCCGCCGGCTTGCCCCAGGGCGCCTTGGTCGCCTTGTCGGCGACGAGCTCGACGGCGGCGATGAGGCCGACGCCGCGCACCTCACCCACCAGCGGATGCGAGGCGAGCTTGCGCAGCCTTGCCTGCAAATGCGCGCCGACCTTGCGCGCATTGCCGACGAGGTCGCGCTCCTCGATCAGCTTGATGTTCTCCAGCGCGACCGCCGCGGCGACCGGATGACCGCCGCCGGTGAAGCCGTGACCGAAAGTTCCGATGCGGTTGCTCTCGTCGGCGATCGGCTCGAACACCTTGTCATTGATGAGCAGCGCCGAGATCGGTAGATAGGAGGAGGAAATCTGCTTCGACAGCACCATGATATCTGGCTTGATGCCGAAGGTCTGCGAGCCGAACATCTCGCCGGTGCGGCCAAAACCGCAGATCACCTCGTCGGCCACCAGCAGGATGTCATACTTAGACAGCACCGCCTGGATTTTCTCCCAATAGCCGGCGGGCGGGACGACGACGCCGCCGGCACCCATGATCGGCTCGCCGATGAAGGCGGCAATCGTTTCAGGCCCCTCCCCAAGGATGAGCTTTTCCAGCTCGTCGGCGAGCCGGGCGGAAAACTGTTCCTCGCTTTCGCCGGGCTCCGCGTCGCGCCAGTGATGCGGCGTCGACGTGTGCAGGATGTTGGCGATCGGCAGATCGAAGGAGAGATGGTTGTTCGGCAGACCGGTCAGGCTCGCCGAGGCGATGGTGACGCCATGATAGCCGCGCTTGCGGCTGATGATCTTCTTGCGCGCCGGCTGTCCGAGCGCGTTCGAGCGGTACCAGATCATCTTGATCGCGGTATCGTTGGCCTCGGAACCGGAATTGGTGAAATAGGCCTTGCTCATCGGCACCGGCGCCATCTGCACCAGCTTCTCGGCCAGGTCGATCAGCGGCGCATGCGCCTTCGAGCCGAAGTCGTGGTAAAAGGGCAGCTTCGACATCTGTCTTGCCGCGGCTTCGACCAGCCGCTTTTCCGAGAAGCCGACGGCGACGCTCCACAAGCCCGCCATCGCCTCGATGTAGCGATTGCCGGCAATGTCCTCGACATAGACGCCATCGCCCTTTTCGATGACCAGCGGACCGGTTTCCTGGTGCTTGCGCGCGTTGGTGTAGCCGTGCATGTGGTAGCGGATATCGCGGGCTTCGGGGGAATTCGGTCTGGCGTCCATCATGGTGGGGTCCTGTCTTGGGGGTCCAAAGCGGAAATAGGACGAGCTTCCTCGTTGTGAAATCCGAAAGTTCCGCGTTGCATTGTCACGGCTGATGCCTCATCGCGAAGGCTGGTCGCAAGAGCCGCGAAGCCGGTATCGATAGCGCCAACAAGCCGCGACAGTCGCGGAACTGATGGCGCAGCAGGGTTAGCAATGGAACAAGTCGACTGCATTATCGCGGGCGCAGGCGTGATTGGTCTGGCGGTCGCGCGCGCATTGGCCGCCAAAGGTCTCGACACGCTTGTCCTCGAAGCCGCGGATGCCATCGGCACCGAGACGAGCTCGCGCAATTCGGAAGTCATCCATGCCGGGATCTATTATCCGCAAGGGTCGCTGAAGGCCCGGCTCTGCGTCGCTGGCCGCGACATGCTGTATCGGTACTGTGCGGAACGCGCGATCCCGCATCGCCGCGCAGGCAAGCTGATCGTCGCGACCGACGAGGCCCAGGACCCCGTGCTCGCCACGATCCAGGCTGGCGCCGCTGCCTGCGGCGTCGACGATTTGCGCTTCGTCTCCGCCGCCGAAGCGCAAGCCCTGGAGCCGGCGCTTCACTGCACCATGGCGCTGCTTTCGCCGTCCACTGGCATCATCGACAGCCACGCGCTCATGCTCGGCCTGCTCGGCGACGCCGAGGAGCACGGCGCGACGCTGTCGCTCAACACCCGCATCGTCTCGGGCCGCGTCGAGCCGGGCAGGATCGTGGTGCGGACGATGGACGCGGCGAGCGGCGAGCAGTTCGAGATCGCCGCGCCGCGCCTTATCAATGCGGCCGGCCTGGGCGCCGTCGCCTTGGCAGGCTCGCTGGAAGGATTTGGTCGGCAATTCCTGCCGGCGCTTCGCTACGCCAAGGGCAATTATTTCTCGGTTGCCGGGCGCGCACCCTTTTCACATCTTATTTATCCCGTGCCTGAGCCCGGCGGGCTCGGCGTCCATCTTACGCTCGATCTTGCAGGCGCCGCACGCTTCGGACCGGACGTCGAGTGGACGGACACGATCGACTATCGCATCGATCCGGCGCGCGGTGAGCGCTTCTATGCCGCGATCCGCAAATATTGGCCCGATCTGCCCGATGGCAGCCTGCAGGCGGCCTATAGCGGCATCCGGCCGAAGCTCTCCGGCCCAGGCGACGCCAACAGCGATTTCGTCATCCAGGATGCCGCAACGCATGGCATCGACGGCCTCGTCAATTTGTTCGGCATCGAAAGCCCCGGCCTGACTGCCAGCCTGGCGATTGCCGAGCACGTGATGTGTATCCTCGCGCCCAAGACGGGCTGACGACGCCGCGGCGTGAAGACGCGGCGCCCTGGCACTCAATGCCGCGCCCACGTCCTACGAGGCGGTATCTGAAGCGATCGCGCACGAACTCGTTGAAGAATTGGCCTTTTGAGAAAGCTGCCTTGAAGGCCATGTAGATCTCGGGTTCCACATCCTCATAGTCGTAGCGGTCGCCGCTCGGAACGAACCATACCGAAAGGACTCGCCGCGACGTATCGTAGTGAATGTTCTGGATTGCGGTGGAAGGCATGGCCGGCATCCTGCTTCCATCCTAACCCTTCACGCATCTTCCAGGTTCCGCGGGCCGTGAGCGGCCTTGCACACGTGCTCCGATCGCCTATCTGAGCCGCATGTCATCAGCCAAACGCCCGACCAGGGAGAGCGCCCGCCAGGGCGATCTCTTTGGTGCGCCCTCGCTGCCCGCAAGCCCGCCCGAAGGCTTCTCCTACAAGCCGGAACTGATCACCCGTGACGAAGAGCACGCATTGGTCGGCCATATCCGCGGCCTGCCTTTCAAGCCGTTCGATTTTCATGGCTATCTTGCCAACAGGCAGGTCGTCGGCTTCGGCCTGCGCTATGACTATGAGCGTCGCCAGGTGCTCGAAGCGCCGCCCATTCCGGACTTCCTGCTGCCGCTGCGCGCCAAGGTCGCCGAATTCGCGGGCGTCGCGGCGAGCGAATTCGCGCAGGTGCTCATCAACGAATATCGCCCGGGCGCCGGCATAGGCTGGCATCGCGACAAGCCGCATTTCGAGCTGGTCGCCGGCGTCTCCCTGCTGGCGCCCTGCAGTTTCCGGCTGCGCCGCAAGAGCGGCGCGGCATGGGACCGGGCAACGATCGACGTCGAGCCCAGGTCGGTCTATCTCATGGCCGGCCCGTCGCGAAACGAGTGGGAACACTCCATCCCGCCTGTCGCGCAACACCGCTACTCCGTCACCTTCCGGACGATGCGCGTCTCTTAGAGCGTTTCACCGTTTTACGGAAACGGCGAACCGCTCTATCTTTGTTTTTGAAGCAATGCCGGACGGAAAACCGCTCACACTTTTCCTGGAATTGCTCTAAGTCGCCGCTGTCGCGGCTTTCCTGGAACCATCACCCGGCCCCGGGGTTGTGTCGTCAGATTTCGAGATCGAAAGGAAAGATGATGCGCACCTTGACGATAGTCCTGACGCTGTCGGCAATGGCATTGGCGCAGCCCGCTTCTGCTCAACGCGCCGATCCGCAGCCGCCGCAAGCCCCGCCTCCTGCTCAGGAGCCCATTCCACACCAGCCGCAGTCCGGCCAGCCGCAGCCCGGCCAACCACAACCAGGCCAGGACGATGCCGCCCAGAACGTCACCAACATCGTCGTGGTGGCGATGGAGGACCTGCCTTCGGAAGTGAAGGCGCAGGCGGAGGCCATAGTCACCAGGACGACTGCCAAGGAGCTGGCCAAGCTGCAGAGCTCGGTCGATGCCTCGCCCGAGGCGACGTCGGTCCTGCATGCGAACGGGCTGAATTCCTCGCAGGTCGTCGCAGCCAACATCGACGGTGACGGCACGCTGACGCTGATCATCCAGACGACGGCCTGACCTAAAGCATGTCTCCCGAAAGTGGGAACCGGTTTCGGGACCAAGGACATGCGTAGAATCAAGAACCTAAAGCGCAGGGAGCGAACCTGAAAGATCGCGACGCGCTTTAGGGGCATGACCCGGCCGAACGGCCGCCGTCGCCTTCGATCCTCACTCTTGCGGAGGTCGCCATGACCGAAGCCGCAGTCCGCAACTTCACCCTGAATTTCGGGCCGCAGCACCCGTCCGCGCATGGCGTGCTGCGGCTGGTGCTGGAATTGGACGGCGAGATCGTCGAACGCGCCGACCCGCATATCGGCCTGCTCCATCGCGGCACCGAGAAGCTGATCGAATACAAGAACTACCTGCAGGCCCTGCCCTATTTCGACCGGCTCGACTATGTCGCGCCGATGAACCAGGAGCATGCCTTCTGCCTTGCCGCCGAAAAGCTGCTGGAAATATCGGTTCCGCGGCGGGGGCAACTCATCCGCGTATTGTTCTGCGAGATCGGGCGGCTGCTGTCGCATCTTCTCAACGTCACCACGCAGGCCATGGATATCGGCGCCCTGACCCCGCCGCTCTGGGGCTTCGCCGAACGCGAGAAGCTGATGGTGTTTTATGAACGCGCATCTGGCGCCCGCATGCACGCCAATTATTTCCGCGTCGGCGGCGTGCACCAGGATCTGCCGGAAGAGCTGCTCGACGACATCTGGAATTTCTGCGATCCGTTCCTGAAGGTCTGCGACAATCTCGAAGGGCTGCTTACCGACAACCGCATCTTCAAGCAGCGCAACGTCGATGTCGGCGCGATCTCGCTCGATGACGCATGGGCGTTGGGTTTCTCCGGGCCCATGGTGCGCGGCTCGGGCGCCGCCTGGGACCTGCGCAAGGCGCAGCCCTATGAATGCTATCCCGAGATGGAGTTCGATATCCCGGTCGGCAAGAACGGCGACTGCTACGACCGCTATCTGGTACGCATGGAAGAGATGCGCCAGTCGGTGAGCATCATGCGGCAGTGCCTGCAGAAGCTGCGCTCAGCCGACGGCCAGGGTCCGGTCGCGGTTGCCAATCAGAAGATCACACCGCCGCCGCGCGCCACCATGAAGCGCTCCATGGAAGCGACCATCCATCATTTCAAGCTTTATACCGAAGGACACCGCGTGCCGCGTGGCGAGGTCTACGCCGCGGTTGAGGCGCCGAAGGGCGAGTTCGGCGTCTATCTGGTCTCCGACGGCGGCAACATTCCCTATCGCTGCAAGATACGGGCGCCATCCTTCGCCCATCTGCAGGCGATCGATTTCCTGTCGCGCGGGCACATGGTGGCGGATGTCGCGGCGATCATCGGTTCGCTCGACATCGTCTTCGGCGAGATCGACCGCTAACGCAAGGAGGGCGGAGAACTCGCCAGATCTCCGTTACTCCTATCAAGATCTCGAACCAACGCCCCGGTGCGTAGGTGCACGCCTAGTGCATGAACACAGCTCTCAGCCACGCAAGGATGCCCGCACCCGGAGAGACCGCCGCGCGCACGCGCGACGCCGCCCAGCGCGCCGGCATGTTGGCGCCGACATGACAATGGCAGACAACCTCATGCAGTTGCCAGTCGCTCATCTCGAAGAAGCGCTTGGCTTCGCCATACGAGTCATCCTGCAGGCCCTGCGCACGGAAGATCGGATCTTCGAATGCGACGGTGATCGCCGATCCGTCGGTGCGCATTCTTTCACGCACGTCGGGTGGAGCGTATTCGGTGCCCGCCAACGCCGTGAGGCGGCGGCTGGGGCTTTGTTCGAGAAGTTGCGCCCAGCGCTCAAGGCGCTGGCCCCGGTTGGCGATGAGAGCCGGTGCTTCGGCCTGAACGTCGGCAACGGCGTTGTTTTGGTCAAGGGTTTGGTGCTTCACGGCCGTCTCCTGTATCGACAGATGATCACCCGCCCACACTGGGAACTAAGGCGCCGCCCAACGCCGGCAAGGGCCGAAACGGACCCGCGGAATCATTTGATCGTTCTCGCGGCGCGATCGTGTGGGAACGATCCGCTGGCGCGGCCGTTCTGCCAGCTTGCGCCGCCGATCGCTCCTGACGAAACCGTCTGAATACGGCGATCGCCTCCATCATTTTCAGGTCGGGCAGGACATCCCGCTTGTCGGGATCGCGTAGAGCCTGCCAAGGCGCCGAGCGGAAGGAAAAAGCGATGGCCATTCTCCCCAATCCGGACCCGTCTCCAACGCCGGTGCCCACGCCTCCGCCCATCCCGGAACCCAAGCCGATGCGCGAGCCGGATCCGGATCGGCTTCCCGATGAGGCGCCGATCCCCAATCCCGATGAGAATGACGAGCCGCCCAAGCATTCCACGCCCAGGCGGCCCCGACCTTGACCGGCTCACGGGAGGCGCGCCGGACGCACGTCGCGATCAAGGGCTAGTTTGCGGGAGTCGCTTAGCCAGCCTCATCGACGTTCGGCAATTCAAGCGCTGAACGCAGTAAACCGCGATCGCGCTGGTAGAGGGTAGAATATGTGACCGGCTCCAACAAATCGGCGTAGGGCCGGAAATCCGCGATGCGCTTGTTGAAGGGCATCGCCCCGCAGCCGGGAACCAGACAATCCCGATTTCCCTTCGGACAGCGGTTGAAGGAGCAAAGCCGGCCAAGGTAGTGGTCGCTGCCGGGCTCGAACAGGAAAACGTCGAGTTGATGGTCGGCGACACTGATGCCAAGCCCGGCCTCGAACGCCTGCCGCAGCGCCGCGGCGCCCTTACGGCGCAACTCGCCAAGCCGGTGTTGCGAGTCGACCCAGACAGCCAGGTCGAGGTCGCTGCATTCATGCCAAACATCGATACCCGCGCGGCGGAAGTCGCTGAACCTCGGAATCTCCTTCCAGAGCGGTTTCGCCACCGAGCCGATGACAGCGATCGCCTTGATCTCGGGGAACGCCATCCAGGACTGCGTGACGACATCGGCGGCCTGGCGGAATTCGCGCTGGCGCCGCAGGAGGTAACGGTTCTGCTCTTCGATCTGCGCGCGCTTCATGGTTCACCGAGGCGGCTTTATCAAACTGCGTTTGCGGCCATCGGAGGCTGAGTTTGGCAAGCCGTCAAGAGTGCGATTGCCCCTCAACCAAGCCTCGCCTGCGTCCAAGCTCCTCCAGCCGCGTTCGACTCCACCGCCGCCGCCACGAACTTCACGCCACGCGCGCCGTCGACCACGTCGGGCACCTGCGCTGCCCGCGCGGCATCGACCGCGCCACCCGATCGATGCGCGCGGATGATGTCGGCGGCGTCACGGTAGAAATTGGCGAAGGCCTCGATGTAGCCTTCCGGGTGCGCTGCCGGCATGCGCGACACGCGCCTCGCTTCCGCCGTCGCGCCATGGCCGCCGCGCACCAGCGTGCGCGTCTCCTCGCCATAGGGCGAGAAGCGCAGTTCCTCCGGCCGCGATCCAGACCATTCGAGCCCGGCCTTGTCGCCATAGATGCGCACCGAGAGGTCGTTGTAATGGCCGGGCGAAGTCTGGCTGGCGAGGATCGTGCCGCGCGCCCCGCCCGCCCAGCGCATCAGCACATGCGCGTTGTCGTCGAGCCGCCGTCCGGGCACGGCGGTGAAGAGGTCGGCCGAAACCGCCTCCGCCTCGAAACCGGAGACGAAGCTTGCCAGGTTGAAGGCATGCACGCCGATATCGGCAAGCACGGCCGACTGGCCGGCGCGCGCTGGATCGGTGCGCCATTCGGCCTGCTTCTGGCCCTCGGCGTCGATCGGCTTGGTCAGCCAGTCCTGGATATAGGCGCCGTGCACCGACACGATGCGGCCGAGCTCGCCCGCCGCCACCATTTCGCGCGCCTGGCGCACCATGGCGTAGCCGGTGTTATTGAGCGTGACGACGAAGCGGCGCTGCTTCGCTTTGGTCAGCGCCACGGCTTCGGCCTCGCCAAGCGTCGTCGACAGCGGCTTGTCGCAGATGACGTCGATGCCAGCCTCGAGGAAGGCCGTCGCGATTGGTGCGTGCAGATGGTTGGGCGTGACGATGACCACCGCCTCGATGCCGTCCGGCCGTGCCGCTTCGGCTTTCGCCATGGCATGGTAATCGGCATAGCTGCGCTCCGGCGCGATGCCGATCTCGGCGGCGGAGGCCGCGGCATTCTCCGGATCCGAGGACAATGCGCCGGCGACCAGCGCGATCTGGTCGTCGAGCCGCATGGCGAGGCGATGCACGGCGCCGATGAAGGCGTTGCGGCCGCCTCCGACCATGCCGACCCGCAGGCGTTGACGCGACGTACCATCGGCGGTTGCATAGACCATGATTGCGATTATCCTCCCCAAGTTTCGATATGCCGGTCGGTGCGGATGTTGTGACCGGCGACGGCTGTTTTCGAATGATATTTCTATTTTTTGTTTTGTAAAACGATTGTGCCGCGTTAGCTTTTTACCCTCGGTCCAGGTGACGGACCGCATCCGGTGGGCAGGGATCGGATAATGCATCCGATGGTTGGGGTCACGATGAGGCATATCCTATGAGCGGCCGCGGCAAGGCGGCCGACGAGCCGTCCTCGCATAGCCTGGAGACGGCAGCGAGGAAGAGGAGCCGATCACTGGCAGCACTTGGCTACACCAAGCCGCAAACCTATGAAGAGCTGCGCGCAGTGCTTTCGTCAGGCACCGTGCATTTCCCGAAACGGCTTCGCCAGGTGGCGATCTTCCTCTGGCAACATCCGAGCGAGGTTGCGCTCGGCACGATCGCGCAGGTGGCTGACCAGGCCGGCGTGCAGCCCTCGACCCTGGTGCGCTTCGCCCAGATCTTCGGCTATTCCGGCTTTTCCGATTTCCAGCTCCTGTTCAAAGACCGCATGAAGGGCTCCTGGCCGGATGCGCAAGGCAGCCCGGACAAGGCCGGGGAGCCGAATGCCGACCTGCATTTCCTCAATGGCATGGTCGGCGCCTGCCAGGCCTCGCTCGGCCGCATCGGCAACAATTTCGATATCGCCGCTTTCGAGACGATGGTCGGTCATCTGGCGGCGGCCGAGCTGATCTACGTCATCGGCAGCAAGCGCGCCTTTCCCGTCACCACCTATCTGTCGCTGACGCTTTCGCAGCAGGGCGTGCGCAATGTGCTGGTCGACAATGTCGGCTCGACCGCGCTGGACCAGGTCGGCTGCATCACGCCGCGCGACGCGGTGCTCGCCGTCTCGTTCAGTCCTTACAATTCGATCACGCCCGACCTCGTCGCCGTCGCGCATGAGCGCAAGGCGCGCATCCTCGCCATCACCGACAGCACATTTTCGCCGCTGGCAAAACTCTCCGACACCTGGCTGGAAGTGGTTGAGCAGGATTTTGGCGGCTTCCGTTCGCTAGCCGCCTCGCTCGCGGTCGGCATGGCCTTGGTCCATGGCGTCGTCGCGCGCCGGACAGATTAACATTCCAAGAAAAGTGTCAGCGGTTTTCCGTCCGGAATTGCGAAAGACAAGGAGATAGAGCGGTTCACCGGTTCCATGGAACGGTGAACCGCTCTAGCACGATTGACTAACGGGAATTATCGTTCCATATTTGAAAAAATGGAAACTTTGTTCCGGGAGGAGGAATGGAGGTTCGTCTCGACGGCAAGGTGGTGCTGGTCACCGGCGCGACGCAAGGCATCGGCCGCGCGACCGCCGAGACGCTTGCGCGCTCCGGCGCCGCCGGCCTGCTGATC
>NZ_RZRY01001150.1:0-1344 GCF_003998035.1 Mesorhizobium sp. M2A.F.Ca.ET.039.01.1.1
GT
Organism: Mesorhizobium sp. M2A.F.Ca.ET.039.01.1.1; assembly: GCF_003998035.1. Classification (NCBI taxonomy): domain Bacteria; kingdom Pseudomonadati; phylum Pseudomonadota; class Alphaproteobacteria; order Hyphomicrobiales; family Phyllobacteriaceae; genus Mesorhizobium; species Mesorhizobium sp. M2A.F.Ca.ET.039.01.1.1. Next base: position 3 of record NZ_RZRY01001150.1, read on the forward strand.
GCATTTCATCTTCCTAGGCCTTGTCGTGCTCAATCTCGTCGGCGGCTTCCAGGCCCTGGGCACGCTGCTCTCGGTCGGGCTGATGATGCTGCCTGCCGCCGCCGCCCGCTTCTGGACGGTGCGCGTGGAACCGATGTGCGTGCTGGCCGTGCTGATCGGCTTTGCCTCCTGCATCGCCGGTCTGCTTCTGTCCTACCACGCCTCGCTGCCTTCCGGCCCAGCGATCATCCTTTCGGCCGGCGTCGTCTATTTCTGCTCGATCCTGTTCGGCACGCGCGGCGTCCTGCGCGCCCGCATCGTGCACCACCGCCACCGCACCGCCTGACCAATCCCCAAGCAAGGAGAACTGTCCCAATGCTGAAATCCTTCCGTGCTGCGCTGGCTTTGAGTGTTATAACATTAAGCGCCTTCGCGACCTCTTCCGCCTTCGCGGCGCCGCTCAAAGTGGTGGCGAGTTTTACCGTGATTGCCGATTTCGCGAAGAATGTCGGCGGCGACCGGGTCAACATCACCACGATTGTCGGGCCGGACGGCGACGCGCATGTCTATGAGCCGAGCCCGGCCGACGCGGTGGCGATGGCAGGCGCCGACGTCGTGCTGGTCAACGGCCTGCATTTCGAAGGTTTCCTGCAGCGCCTGGTCGATGCGAGCGCCACCAAGGCCGCGATCGTGACGCTGACCAAGGGGGTCACGCCGATCGACTTCAAGCCGGAATTCGCCGACGCGGATGCCGCCGAAGGCGCCGATACCGGCGGCGGCAAGACCGTCACCGATCCGCACGCGTTCCAGTCGATCGTCAATGCCAAGATCTATGTGAAGAACATCGCCGATGCCTTTTGCGCCGCCGATTCCGCAGGCTGCACCGCCTATCAAAGCAACGCGGCCGCCTACACCCAAAAACTCGATGCGCTGGAAGACGAAGTGAAGGCGGCAATCCAGTCGATCCCGGAAGCGAAGCGCGTGGTCATCACCTCGCATGACGCCTTCGGCTATTTCGAGCATGAATACGGCCTAACCTTCCTGGCGCCGCAGGGCATCTCGACCGATTCCGAGCCTTCCGCGGCCGACGTCGCCAAGCTCGTCGAACAGGTGAAGCAGGACAAGGCTGCGGCGATCTTCGTGGAAAACATCACCAATCCGCGGCTGATCGAGCAGATCGCCGGCGAGACCGGCATCAAGGTCGGCGGCACGCTCTATTCGGACGCGCTGTCGGGGGCGGACGGCCCGGCCTCGACCTATATCGACATGATGCACAACAACATCACTCAGATCAAAGGCGCGATCCTCGGCAGTTGAGCCGGGCTAGTCGGCGAAACGGCAAACGCCGCCTTTCCAGCCGGAC
>NZ_RZRY01001151.1:0-1339 GCF_003998035.1 Mesorhizobium sp. M2A.F.Ca.ET.039.01.1.1
CCGCCAAACCCGACGCTGGAGCCGATCAGGCTGCGCCGTCGGTCAACGAGACGGGTCGCGAGCAGACCTACTCCGAGAAGCTCACGCTGACGCCGCGCTGACGAAAATAGGCCTGCATCAACTTGCGCCCGGCGCGGTTGTTCTGCACCAGCCTGGTTGGATCGAAAACCGCCTGTTTCTTTCCCTCTCGTGCCAGTGCCGCCTTGAGGGTTGCGATATGCGCATCGAGGTCGGCATTGTCCGCTCGGAGTGAGGCATAGATGTTTTCGGTCGCCTCGGCCAAGGTCAGTTCGCTCACAATATTTTCCTTTTGATTGATGGGGCGGCGAATAACACAGATTCGGGGCCGCACCGATACCATCCGTTTTTGTTCCTCGCGTTTCGAGGGGAGGGCTTCTATCTTGGACAGGGCCCGATGCTGATGTGGCGAGGCGGGCTCTCACCTGACAGGAGGTTTACGTTGTGAAAATACGCACGACAACGCACAATCATCCAGGAGAACCAGGCGTCATTCTGCTGGATCAGCCATTGGCGAACATGATCGTGGCCACCGACATTCGCGATGGCGCGACGACGCTGTTCGGCACCGTTGATCTCCAGGCGAACTATTCCGGCAAGTACGACATCAGAGTTGAATTGTCGCCGGACGAACTCACGCGCGTCTACCGGCTGCTCGTCAAAAATCTCCTCGAGAAAATACAGGAGGTTACTAAAGCAATTCCAGGAAAAGTGTGAGCGGTTTTCCGTCAGGAATTGCGTCAAGACAAAGAGATAGAGAGGTTCGCCGTTTCCGTGAAACGGTGAAACGCTCTAGCGAGCAAAATCCTTGAAGGCGGAGGCGGTTTTTTGAGTCGAGCACAGCCGTTCGAAGCACATTCGGTTGACTTTACCCCGCCGCCGGCCTGCCAAAAATCAGCCCCAAAAACTCACCCAGCCAGCGCTTGAGGTGCATGTCCCAGATCAGCCGGCCGCCGAGATGGTCGCGGCCGGGCTGGGCGCCGGGGAGCTCGAAGCGATGCGCGCCGCGCACCACCCAGCGATGCATCATTATCCGGGTCAGCTCGCCATGGAACTGGATACCCCAGGCGTTCTCGCCGTAACGAAACGCCTGGTTGGGATAGGTTTCCGCTGTCGCCAGCAGCGTCGCTTCCTTCGGCAGCGAAAAGCCCTCGCGGTGGAACTGGTAGACCATTTCCGGCCAGTGCAGCAGCTGCTTGCCGGCCTCGGTCGCCTTCAGCGGATACCAGCCGATCTCGACCAACCCATCGCCATGGCCCTCGACCTTGCCGCCGAGATGGTTGGCGAGCATCTGCGCGCCGAGGCAGATGCTCGCCAACCA
>NZ_RZRY01001152.1:0-1338 GCF_003998035.1 Mesorhizobium sp. M2A.F.Ca.ET.039.01.1.1
ACGTAGACGTAGCCGCCACTTACATGGAATAGCGTAATCATCTCGCAGCAATCGTCAGGTACGACGAGTGTATGTGTCTCGCCCGGCGGCTCGAAAGCATAGTCGCCTGCCTTGGCGATCCAATCGTGTTCCAGATAATGCCACGTCCCACGAAGTACCATCGCATGGACCGGACCACTGTGGCGATGCCGAGAAAGGACTCCGGATTTGGTGACTCGGAGGAGATTAACGTAGTATCCCTCGCTAACGGAAAGCAGAAGCGGTTTGAACCAGACGCCGTCAGCCTGGGGAACCCACGCATCTTGGTCCGCATCCAGATCAAGGGCTCCGGACAAGAACAGGTCGGGACGCATGCCCGGCGGTTGGGGCATCTGGTATGGTTGTTTTGAAAAGTCGAGCGCGCTATTCACAGCATGCCTCCTCTTGTGACGAGGCAGGAATGATTACTGCCTCTGTGGGTTATGTTAGGCCTCGATGTGCCAAACCGACGCTGTCATGACTCAACCAACCGAGGCCAGTTGTTTGGGGGTAAGACGCAATGCCGCGGCGCGACGATGGCCTTCCAGCTTTTCAGTTGCACTTTGGCGCACAGCTGCCGGAGCAACGGCGGCAACACCACGCTTGTCCAACCACTGGTGCGTGGCGATCTTAACGTAGGAGCCAACCCAAAGACCGCCAGTGTAGCGACCTGCCGCCATGGTCGGCAGGGTGTGGTTCGTTCCGCAGCACTTGTCCGAATAGACGACGCTAGCAAGTTCTCCAATGAAGAGCGAACCATAGTTTCGAAGCTTTTTAGCGGTTGCCTGCGGATCGCGGGTGTGGACCTGAAGATGCTCAGTAGCGATGTAGTCCGAGTAGGAAACCATCGTGCCTTCGTCTTCCACGACAGTGATCTCTCCATAGTCCTTCCATGCAACGCCCGCTACCGGGGCCGTGGGCAGGTCTTCCAACTGCCTTTCGACTTCCTTGAGAACGTCCTCAGCAAGCTTGCGGTCAGTCGTCACGAGCCCAACACGGGTGCGGACGTCGTGCTCGGCCTGCGCCAGAAGATCGGTCGCGATGATTGCTGCATTGCCGGTTTCGTCGGCCACGATGAAGATTTCGCTCGGGCCAGCGAGTTGGTCGATACCGACCTGACCGAACACCTGCCGCTTTGCTTCATTCACAAATGCGTTGCCCGGGCCGACGATCTTATCGACTGCCGGAATCGTCTCAGTGCCGTAGGCCATGGCGGCGATCGCCTGGGCTCCGCCAACGCGGAAAATGCGATCTGCCCCGGCAAGGTGGCAACCTGCGATCATGGCAGGATGAGCATTCGGCGGAAGGCTGGCAATGACC
>NZ_RZRY01001153.1:0-1337 GCF_003998035.1 Mesorhizobium sp. M2A.F.Ca.ET.039.01.1.1
GTCCCAGACATAGATGACGGTGGTGTCCTTGCCCTCGGACATCGTCGAGAAATAGCCTTTCAGCACATGCGTCGCCGTCTGGTCGGTGCTGCCGACAAGCGTCAAGCCGCGTTGCTTGGCGCGGGTCTGCAGTTCCGCCGTCAACGGTGCCGCCGCGTCCACCGATGCGCCGACGATCGGCGCCACCTGCAACCGTGTCTTGGCCAGGGCAGCGGTCTGGGCCGATGTCCTGGGTGACGCTGTGATGGAAGGCGCGGGAGAAGGGGCAGGCGCGGTCGTGGTCGGGGTTGTGGCCGTCGTCGATGTGCCCTGCGGGGCGGCCGAGGACTGGGCCGAGCTCGCCGGCGGAGTGATGGCCGAAGGTTCGAGCACGTCCTTGGCGTTGGTGCAGGCGCCGAGCGCCAGCGCTGCAAGCAATGACACGGTCGTCATCCGCGATCGTCTCATTTGCTTGAAAACTCCCTAGTGGCGAACGCCCCCGCGTGAACCAACCATTATGGATTCACTGCACGATCAAGTCGAGATCATGGCGCGACAGCGGCTTCGGCGCCGATTCCGTGGTGAGGTAGGTGCGGCCGAGCGTCATGGCCGTCTCGGTCTCGGAGTCCATGATGATCATATGCGCGAATAGCGTCATATTGGGCGCGATCGGCTCCGGATTGCCTTGGTAGAACATCGGCATGTCCATCCAGGATGGCGTGAAGCGGGCGCCGACCGAGTAGCCGCAGGCGTTCAGCCGGTGCTTGGTCAGATTGTGCGCTTCGAGCGTGCGGGCATGCGCGTCGAAGACATCGCCGAAGGTGTTGCCCGGCGTCAGCGCCTTTTCGACCGCGAGCAGCGCGGCTCGGGAAGCGTCGAACAATTCCTGATGGCGCTTCGACACCTTGCCCGTCAAAATGGTGCGCATCATTGGGGCATGATAGTGGTGGAACACGCCGGCCCATTCAAGCGTCAGCTGGTCGTTCTTGGTAAGCTTGCGGCGGCCGGCCTTGTAGCGGCAGAGCAGGGCATCGGCGCCTGAGCCGATGATGTATTCGTTGGCCGGATAGTCGCCGCCGCCGGCAAAGACAGCGCCCTGCATGGCGGCGAGGATCAGCCCTTCGTCACCACCCTGCTTGATCAGCGGCAGGGCGGCATCGAGCGCGTCGTCGGAAAGATTGGCGGCCTTTTCCGCCTTGGCGATCTCGGCCGGGCTCTTGAACAGGCGCAGCCGGCCGACGATGCCTCCGGCATCGTCGGCCGGCTGCGCCTGTTCAAGAGCCCGGCCGACGATGCCGGAGGCATCGGCGATCTGGCCGAAGGTCTGCAACTGCTCGTCTAGGCGGCGGCCGTTATAG
>NZ_RZRY01001154.1:0-1337 GCF_003998035.1 Mesorhizobium sp. M2A.F.Ca.ET.039.01.1.1
CCCCTACTCTTCCCCCCTGAGAAAACCTTTTCCCAACCCGCCTCGCGCCCGCCTGACCTCACCCGTCATCACCGCGCAGGGCGGTAAGAGAAAACCTTTTCCCAGTCAAGGGATCCGCCGCGCCCATGCCTTCCGACGCCGAACCAGCGCCTGTTTCCGCCAAGCCGCCGGTCACGCTGCGCGAGGTGGCGGCCGCGGCAGGCGTGAGCGTCGCGACGGCGTCCAAGGCGTTGAACGGGCAGGGGCGGATGACGGCGGAGACGCGCGAGCGCATCCGCGAGACGGCGCGGCTGCTCGGCTTCCGGCCGAACAGCCTGGCGCAGAGCCTGCTCAGGAAACGCTCCTTCACCGTCGGGCTGCTCACCAACGATACCTATGGCCGCTTTTCGCTGCCGCTGATGGCCGGTGTCTCGGATGCGCTGGTCGACAAGGGCGTGTCGGTGTTCCTGTGCAATGTCGAGGACGACCAGCGGCTCGGCCAGCTGCATGTCGAGGCCATGCTCGACAAGCGCGTCGACGGCATCGTCGCCACGGGAAAGCGCATCGACCGCCATCTGCCGGTCGATCTCTCCAATCTGCGCATTCCTGTCGTCTATGCTTTCACCCAGCCCGATCCCGGCGCGGTCGGCCTCGTCTCAGACGATGCCGACGGCGCGCGGCTGGCGGTCGAGCATTTTCTGCGGCTGGGCCGCCGGCGCATCGCCCATGTCAGCGGACCGGCGAGTTTTGCCGTGGTGCACGCGCGCGCCGAGGCTTATCGCGATGTCCTGAAGGAGAACGGCCTCGCCGTGCGCGAGCCGCTCCTCGGCGCCTGGTCGGAAGCCTGGGGTCATGATGCAGTGGCAAAACTGTTCGGTAAGGCGGGCAGGGAAGGGTGGCCGGACGGCGTCTTCTGCGGCAACGACCAGATCGCCCGCGGCGTCATCGACGCGCTGCGCGAGCGCGGCATTCGCGTGCCCGAGGATGTCGGCGTCATCGGCTTCGACAATTGGCAGATCGTGGCCGAGGCGACGCGCCCGCCGCTCACCTCCGTCGACATGAATCTTTCGACGCTCGGCCGCGAGGCCGGGCTCGCCCTGCTTTCGCTCGTCGACGGCCAGCCGGCCGCGCCGGGCATCAGGAAACTGCCGTGCCGGCTGGTGGTGCGTCAGTCATGCGGGGCGGAATGAAGCAACGCGGCCACGCGCCCGCATCCGCCGGGCGGCGTGGCCAAAACTGGGAGGAGAACCATGAGGAGGAGTAACGTGAAGACCATGCTTGCCAAGCTGATGCTTGCCGCTGCCGTCATCGGCGGCGGCCTGCAGGCGGCGTCCGCCGAGACCGCCAACATCTGGGTG
>NZ_RZRY01001155.1:0-1330 GCF_003998035.1 Mesorhizobium sp. M2A.F.Ca.ET.039.01.1.1
CCTGCAGGCGCCGCAACTTTGCCCCGACACCGGCCGCGATGTGCAACGTGAAGCGACCGCCGACGCCCACCTGGGGCGGCGCCGTCAGCACCGCATCGAGCGAGGCGCGGCCTCTGCCCGCGGCCGCATCCACCGCCAGGAAGGCAAGCAGAACGCAGATCCACAACAGGCCAAGATACCAGACAGAAGGCAGCGCGAGCGCGATCAGGAAGGCGGGGATCGCCCCCGCCGCCGCTGCCCAGACCGATCGACCGCTCGGATAGATCAACGCGGCGCTTCCGTATGGTCGACGAGGTCGGAGACGATCTGCTCGACCAGCCGCCCGTCGATCTGAGCGGCCGGCGACAGCACGACGCGGTGGCGCAGCGCCGGCACGGCCAGAGCCTTGACGTCGTCCGGGATAACGTAGTTGCGGCCGTCGAGCGCCGCCCTGGCGCGCGCGGCTCTCGCCAGCATGGCGCCCGCGCGAGGGCTGGCGCCCACCTCCAGGTCAGGGCTTTCGCGCGTGCCGCGCACAAGTGCCGCGATATAGCCGACGACATCGCCGACCAGCGTGACGTCGCCGACGGTGGCAAGTGCGGCTTCGAGCGTCTTGCGGTCGGTCTGCGCCCTGATGCCGTATTGCCCTATGTCGTGCGAGGCCGATCCACCGCCGTGGTTGACGATGATGGCGCGCTCTTCCGCAAGGTCCGGATAGCTCACCCGATGCTTGAACAGGAAGCGGTCGAGCTGAGCCTCGGGCAGCGGATAGACACCCTGATGCTCGATCGGGTTCTGCGTTGCCACCACCATGAAATTCTGCCCGAGCGAATGCGTCGTGCCGTCGAAGGTGACGGCGTGTTCCTGCATGGCTTCGAGCAGGGCGGCCTGCGTCTTCGGCGGCGTGCGGTTGATTTCGTCGGCGAGCAAAAGATCACAGAAGATCGGGCCGCGCGTCAGCGTGAACTGCCCGGTCTGGAAATTGTAGATGTTGGCGCCGACGATGTCGCCGGGCATCAGGTCGGGCGTGAACTGGATGCGGCCATAGGCGACGCCCAGCGCCTGCGCGAAGCAGCGCGCCGTCATCGTCTTGGCGGTGCCCGGCGGGCCTTCGAGCAGGATATGGCCGCCGGCAAACAGCGCCGTCAGCATCAGGTCGACCGTGTCATGCTGGCCGGTGATCGCTTTCGCCACTTCTTCCCTGATCGCGTTCGCCAGGGCCTCCACTTCATCGACGTTCACCGAGCCTCCTTGCCGTCCAGTCATGCAGCTGTTCGGCTGCTTCATGCATTGCTGCCAGATTGTTGGATTCGTTCGCGGCCTGGAAGCGCCGGGTGAAGCCGTGCGCCTC
>NZ_RZRY01001156.1:0-1326 GCF_003998035.1 Mesorhizobium sp. M2A.F.Ca.ET.039.01.1.1
GCCCGAGGCGCTTCTGCTCCATGATCGCGGCGGCTATCGTCATCGTCTTGCCGGCGCCAACGGCGTGGGCGAGATAGGTCGAGCCGGCCGAGACGATGCGCCAGATGCCGCGCTTCTGGTGCCCATAAAGCGAAAAGGCGCCAGAGGCGCCCGGAAGCCGCAGATGGTCGCCACTGAACCTTCGCGGGACGATGTTGTTGAAACGGTCATTGTAGACACGCGCCAGGCGGTCGGTGCGATCGGGATCGGACCAGACCCAGTTCTGGAAGGCGGTCTTGATCTTCTGCAACTTCTCCTTCGCGGCCTCGGTATCGACGACGTTGAGGACGCGGCGCTCGGTCTGGCCGTCCCGGATGGTATCGAATATCTGCGGGACGCGGCTGTTCAGCGCATCGGCGAGCAGTTCGCCGGCGTGCCGGCGATCGGTGCCCCATTCCGAGGTTCCGGCGGCAGTCCACCCAAGCTGACGGGCCTCGAGGGTCCATGAGGCAAGTTCGGGCATGTGATGGATCTTTATCTCCGCACCCATGCTCTCCTTGACGAAGGCAACGACATCGGTGGCCGGAATCCACGGCGCCCCGAGTCGCGCTGTAATGTCGGAGGGGCTGAGATCGGCGGGCTGCACTTCCCTGAGCGCCGCGACATTGCGTTGATAGCCGGGATCGAGCGATGCCGCGGCCTCGGCGGTCTTCAGCTTGTCGCGCACCGCGCCCGACAGATAGGCATCCGCCGTCTGCCAGGACCCGGTCGCCGGATCGCGGAAAATGGCGCTGCCGAGTTCGGCGACGACATTGTCGGTATCGGAATGTAAAAGCTCGGCGATGTGGTCGAGGTCGACGCCGCCGCGTTCGTTGAGGACCACGGCGAGCGCGTCCGCGGCAGAGCTCATGAGCGGCGGCGATGGCGGCGCGATCACGCGCTCGGTGAAGATCGGGCCGGGCCGCGCGGTGTCGGATTCGAGATCATAGTCCTCGATCGAGGCGACGAGCCAGCAATCGGGGTCATCCACAAACGGCTGTAGGTTCGGACGGCGATGCGTCTCGCGCACCTCACCGGTTTCCTCATCCTCGGTGGTCGAGACGACGGTGGTGTTGATCGGGCCGAAATCCCTGACAAAGCTCGACCAGGCGACGCGCAGGGCGACCTGCGCTTGCCGAAACGGTCGGTCGAGCTCTTGGCACCTCAGCACCGCGCGCACGGCATCGCGGATGGGGACCAGCTTCTGGATGATCCGGACATGTTTTTGCGGGATGCCGTCGCCGGCGCGACCCTTGCGGATCCTGACCGGCTCCGGCGCGCCGTCGACGACCTGCATCAGCCCATGAC
>NZ_RZRY01001157.1:0-1322 GCF_003998035.1 Mesorhizobium sp. M2A.F.Ca.ET.039.01.1.1
ACCACGGCCAGCGCCTGGTTCATGGCATCGCTTTCGACATGCCAGCGGGCAAGGCGTGAGAGCTGCCAGTAATCATGCGTGTTTGTGGCCTCCGCCATCTTGCGGAGACCCAGGTTCAGCCCTTCTGCTAGCAGGACGTTGAGGAGACCGATCCGGTCGTCACACGTCACCCCGGTTCTCAGATGGGTGAAGGCGTCGGTGAAGCCGAGGGCGGCATCGACCTTGAGAAGGATGTCGGCGATCCGTACGGGCGGCATTCGGCGATAGAGATCGAGTATCAGGTCTTCAGCGCTGTCCGGAACGTCCGCCGTCAACCGGTCGATCCGCAAGGTCCCATCTGGTCGGCGCGGCCAGCCTGCGCGAGATTACGGGCCGGGGAAATTTCCGGGCGCCGAGGCCCATTTAGGGCCAGAAAAAAGAAGAGCGCAATCGTGAGCTAAAAGTGAAAAGGGTTGGGGTTGCCACTGCTGCTCCGTCGCGAGCTATCGGCGTAAATTTGGCTTGTCCGCCCGAACATAAAGGTTCGGCGCCGCCCCGACATCAATGAGCTCGATCCCAGGTCCAGACCTGCCGCAAAGAATCGAGAGAGCACCGCAATCGTCGCGGTCCTGTTCGACCGCCCCACCAAACCCTTCGACGAAGGCGACCTGCTGGTGCGCTTCAAGTTCCGCCCAGAAGCCGTCTGTCGCAACCAGCAGTGGCCGGTCGTCGAGTTGGATCGAATTCAGATCCGGAGCAATGAAGCGCTTCGAGCGGAAGCTACGCGTGAGCCTTTGCCGCGCGGGGTCCTTCGCGACACTCTCGATCACTACGGGCAGCAGCGGGTTGGCGAGCGTATGCGGCTGCATCAGCCATGCGATCCGTCGATCCTCGTTTAGTCGGCCTACGAGGCAATCGCCTGCATGCAACACCAGCGCTGGGCCCGTCTCTTCAAGGTGCAGAAGGCAGTAGCTGGCTGAATCGGTGCGAAAGTCTGTCGCGAGCGTCGCGTGGGTCATGCGAAGCTGGGCGATCGCGGTGTTGGCGGTCACCTCTTCAGTCCCGGCTACGAACCAGTCGACCATACGACGTGCAATCTCGCGCGCAAAATCGCCGCTGGCCGAACCCGACGTCGATCCATCGAGAACGATGGCCAGGACGGCGTCGCCGCGGATGCCTATGCCTGCATGGTCTCGGTTGTCGGCCGTCCGCGTTGGCGGCAATGCCACTGGATTTGCAAGGTCATGTCAGCGCGCTTCGAGGGTGCTGATCGCGATCAGCCGCTGGTAAACGATGTCGACACGGCCCGCCGGTCCGCGAATGTTTCCCTCAAGGAAATGGTC
>NZ_RZRY01001158.1:0-1320 GCF_003998035.1 Mesorhizobium sp. M2A.F.Ca.ET.039.01.1.1
ATCCACCGCCGCCACGCTCGGCTTCGTGACCTCCCCCGCCGATCCGCGCACGCGGATCGCCGCCTGTCCCGGCACGCCGGCCTGCGCTTCCGGCAATATCGCAACCCGCGCCATCGCCGAGACAATCGCGGCGGAAAGCCCCGAACTCCTCGACACTTCGCTGACGCTTCACATTTCCGGCTGCGCCAAGGGTTGCGCGCATCCCGGGGCGGCGATGCTCACTTTAGTCGGCGACGAAAACGGAGCCGGACTTGTCGTGGACGGGACGGCAAAGGCCCTTCCTGCCGGATACAGGCCGGGCTATGACGCCGCGCGCGGGGTCGCCGCCATTGCGGCTGCGGTTCGCGGTGAACGACATCAAGGCGAGACCGCCGCCGCTTGCCTCACAAGGCTTGGCGCGGCCCGCATCGCCGAACTCTATCGACGGAACCAGTGAATGGCCGCCTACGATTATATCCACGATGGCAACGCGATCTACGAGCGCTCTTTCGCCATCATCCGGGCCGAGGCTGACCTGTCGCGCTTCTCCGAGGCGGAAGCCGATGTCGCGATCCGCATGATCCATGCCTGCGGCCAGGTCGAAGCCGCCAGCCATTTCGTTTTCTCGAACGATTTCGTTGAAGCGGCCCGCGCGGCCCTTGCCGCCGGCGCACCGATCTTCTGCGATGCAGAGATGGTGGCGCATGGCGTCACCCGCGCCCGGCTGCCGGCCGGCAACGAGGTGATCTGCACGCTGCGCGATCCGCGCACACATGACATCGCCAGAGAAATCGGCAACACCCGCTCAGCGGCGGCGATCGACCTCTGGGGCGAGCGCATGGCCGGCTCGGTCGTCGCCATCGGCAATGCGCCGACGGCGCTCTTCTATCTCTTGGAAAAGCTGCGCGACGGCGCGCCGAAGCCGGCCGCGATCATCGGCATGCCGGTCGGCTTCGTCGGTGCTGCAGAATCGAAAGATGCGCTGGCCGAGAATTCCTACGGCGTGCCCTATGCCATCGTGCGCGGCCGGCTGGGCGGCAGCGCCATGACCGCCGCCGCGCTCAATTCCTTGGCGAGGCCAGGCCTGTGAACGCAATTGTAAAAGGCCGTCTGGTCGGCGTCGGCACCGGTCCCGGCGATCCCGAGCTGCTGACGCTGAAGGCCGCGCGCGCGCTGGCCGAGGCCGATGTCGTCGCCTATTTCGCCAAGCGCGGCAACAACAGCAATGCGCGCGCCATCGTCGAGGCGCGTTTCCGGCCCGACATGGTCGAGCTGCCGCTGCTCTATCCGGTGACCACCGAGATCGACAAGGATCACGAAGACTATCGCGCGCAGATCGCC
>NZ_RZRY01001159.1:0-1316 GCF_003998035.1 Mesorhizobium sp. M2A.F.Ca.ET.039.01.1.1
CCGCCCTGCTCGTCTCCTGGCCGGACACGTTGGGCGTCTATGGCGATCACAAGGCGGCGCGGGCCTTCTCGATCGCCGCCTTGTGATCGCCATAGACGCCCAACGTGTCCGGCCAGGAGACGAGCAGGGCGGCGGTGTTGTCGTCGATCGTCTCGCCATCGACCTCGATGCCGAGCGGCTCGGCGCGGGTGCGCACGACGTCCAGCGTCTGCGGGTGCGGGGTGCCTGCAAGCGCCACCTTGGTGCGCTTGTCGCGATGATGGCGCAGCGCGATGCCGACGGCCTCGGCAACGGCGGTCGCTTCATCGAGCAGCGAAGCCGACGCCACCGGCAGGCCGGTGAGCTCGGTGACCAGGGTCTGGAAGTTGAACAGCATTTCCAACCGGCCCTGGCTGATCTCGGCCTGGTAGGGCGTGTAGGCCGTGTACCAGGCCGGATTCTCGAACAGGTTGCGCTGGATGACCGGCGGCACGAAGACGCCGTGATAACCGGCGCCTATGAAGCTCTTCAGCACCGTGTTCTTCGCCATCATCGCCGACAATTCGGCCAGCGCTTCGGCTTCGCTCGCCGGAGCGGGCAGGTCGAGTGGCCGATCGAGGCGGATCGACTTCGGCACGGCCTGGCTGATCAGCGTTTCGACGGATGGAACGCCGATGGCGGCGAGCATCGCCCTGACGTCGTTGACGGAGGGACCGATATGGCGGGCCGAGAAAGGAGCAGGTGCTGCGGTCATTTCCAAGATCCTGTTGTCAGCCGATATGGGCTTTGTAGGCGGCCTCATCCATGAGGCTGTCGAGTTGACCTTCGTCGGAAAGCTTCATCTTCCAGAGCCAGCCGTCGCCGGTCGCCGCCGAATTGACCAGCGAAGGGTCGGCCGACAGTGAGCCGTTGGCCTCGGTAATCTCGCCGTCGACCGGCGCGTAAACGTCCGAAGCCGCCTTCACGGATTCGACGACGACGGCGGTATCGCCCTTGGCGAGCTTGCGGCCAATTTCCGGCAGCTCGACGAAAACGAGATCGCCGAGCTGTTCCTGCGCATAGTCGGTGATGCCGACAGTGGCGACGCCGCCTTCGACGCGGAGCCATTCATGGTCTTCAGTGAAATAGGTCTTTGCCATCTGGAGATCATCCTTTGCGGTAGCGGTGTGGGGTGAAGGGCAGGGACGTGACGTCGATCGGGATCTTCGTCCCGCGGACATCGGCGAAGAGTTTCGTGCCGGCCTTGGCCAGCGCGATGTTGACGTAGCCCATGGCGACCGGGTGGCCGGTCGAAGGGCCGAAGCCGCCTGATGTGACGTGGCCGGCCGGATTGCCGC
>NZ_RZRY01000115.1:0-13051 GCF_003998035.1 Mesorhizobium sp. M2A.F.Ca.ET.039.01.1.1
CGATATTGGCGCGGAAGTAGGCGCGGTCGTCGTCGCCGATCTTGGCCGCCAGCTTCAACCTCAACCCGGACCGTCGCGCGATCTCGATGGCGCGGTCCGGCCGTTTGTCGCGCGACAGGCGCCCGAGGAAGGCGAGATATGGTTCTTCCGCCCGCGGCTCATAGGTCGGTTGGTAGGCATCGAGCGGCAATCCGTGATGGATCGTGGCGAGCCAGTTCGCGTCGGGCAGACCGCGCTTCTGGCTGTGCGAAATCGAAATCATCGGGAAACGCGGGAAGCGCTTATAGGCCGGCGCCAGGTCGACATAGTCGAGCCGGCCATGCGGCGTCGTCACCGTTCGCCCCGCAATGTTCTCGAAGAACGGAAAATGCAGGAAGTGGCTGAGATGGAAATGGATGACGTCGAACTCGCCGGCGCGCGCGCGCACATCGGCGAGCATGGCGAGATGCGCGGCGATCTCCGATTTCTTCGGGCGCGGGTCGAGGCGTATCGCCTGGTCACGCGCGGGCACCAGCCTGGCCGACGTCTCGCTGTCGCCACTCGCGAACAGCGTGACATCGTGGCCGAGCTCGACCAGCGCTTCGGTGATGTAGAAGACGATCCGCTCGGTCCCGCCATAGAGTTTCGGCGGCACCGATTCATAGAGCGGCGCGACATGGGCAATGCGCATCGGATCCCTCGGCTGTTGACGCGAAGCAAAATGCGTCAGCCGCCAGATCGTTCCTGCCCAATTGGTCGAGGTGCGTTAGCCGCCGATTTTGCCGCGCCGCGCTTTGCCCAGGGTCTCCGCGCCAGAAGCCACAGTCTCCTGCGCGGGATACCACTGTTTCCAGCCGGATTATCGCGTCTCTACGACATCCGTTCAATTGATCGGCCAGGCCGGGCGGCAGTGTCGAAGGATGCCTTCCCTCACGTCGATCCTGGCGCCGCCGCGGTGACACGCCACACCGTGTTGCCGACATCGTCGGCAATCAGCAGCGCGCCGGATTTATCGACGGCAACGCCGACCGGACGGCCCCTTGCCTCGCCCTTGTCGTTGAGGAAGCCGGTGACGACGTCCTGCGCCATGCCGTTCGGATGCCCGCCGCTGAACGGCACGAAGACCACCTTGTAGCCATTGAACTGGGAGCGGTCCCAGCTGCCGTGCTCGCCGACAAAGGCGCCGCCGCGATAGGATTGCGGCAGGTTGCTTGCGGTATAGAACGCAAGCCCGAGCGGCGCGACATGCGAGCTGAGCGCGTAGTCCGGCGGGATGGCCTTGGCCACCATGTCCGGCCGCTGCGGCATCACGCGCGGATCGACATGCTGGCCGTAGTAGCTGTAGGGCCAGCCATAGAAGGCGCCGTCCTTCACCGACGTCATATAGTCCGGCACGAGGTTCGGGCCGAGCTCGTCGCGCTCGTTGACCACCGTCCACAGCGCCTTGCTCTCAGGCTCGAACGACAGGCCGTTAGGATTACGCAGCCCGCTGGCGAAGATGCGCGAGCGGCCGGTGACGCGATCGACCTCCCAGATCGCGGCGCGATCTTTTTCGGCTTGGATGCCGTTCTCGGTGATGTTGCTGTTCGAGCCGACGCCGACATAGAGCAATGAGCCGTCCGGGCTCGCCACCAGGCTCTTCGTCCAGTGGTGATCGATCGGCCCGCCCGGCAGTTCCGTCAGCACCTTGCCCGGCGCCGTGATCTTCGTATCGCCCGGCAGGTATGGATAGCGCATGATCGCGTCGGTGTTGGCGACATAGAGGTCGTTGCCGACCAGCGCCACGCCGAAGGGCGAGTTGAGATGGTCGAGGAACACGCCCTGGTAATCCGGCTTGCCGTCGCCATTGGTGTCGCGCAGCAGCGTGATGCGGTTGCTCGGCCCGGTATCGCCGCCGGAGGTGACCCAGCTCTCGACCCAGCCCATAACGATGTCCTTGGGCCGCTTGACCGATGCTTCATCCGGTGCCTTGGACTCCACCACCAGTATGTCCCGATTGGGCAGCACGTAAAGCGAGCGCGGATGCTGAAGTCCCTTGGCCAGCGCCGCGATTTGCAGGCCCTGCGCGACGGCCGGCTTTTCATCATTTTTCCAGCCGACCACCGAGGCCAGATGCATTGGCGGGAACAGGTATTGATTTATCTCCGGCAGTTTCGGGTTCGGGCCGATCTGCGCGTTCGGATCGGTGTTGTCGTCGCTGCAGCCGGCAACGCCCAGCGCCGTTGCGCAACAGAGCGCGGCGACCATCCATTTGATGGGGCCGTCAAATCGTCTCATCGGCCACTCCTACGTGATGGCGATAGACCAGCGCCCAGCCGAGCCAGCCCGTGAAGATCAGGATGATCACCACCAGCGCCGACAAGATCAGCCCGGCCGGCACGACGGATGTCCAGGCATCGCGCGTGTGGATGAGCATGTTGAAGAAGGACAGCACCAGCACGACCAGGTTGCCGGCCATATGCAGCCATGCCGTCGGCTGGGCGCGTATCCTGCGGCTGCCAAGAAAGTCGGTAAGCCCCGCTATGGCAGCCAGGATGCCGACGATGACACCGACGGTTACAAGCCAGGTTGAGAAGTAGGCCCAGGTCATTTCGGCCGTCCGCCAATAGTCGATATCCGTGAGCAAGGTCCCGACGAAACAGGCGATCGGGATGGTGACGAGCATGGGATGGATGGGATGGCCGGCTATGCTTGCCGTGGATCGCGGATTGTCCATGCGCAAGCTCCTTTCCGCGCTGCTGCTGGCTTAACAGCGCGAAAAGCGGAATGTTCCGCCGGAAAGACGCGCGCTCACCGGAAGGTGAACGCCGATATCCCTTCAGTCAGGCTGACCCGGAATAGACCGTTCGATTGCGGCGGGCGCGCATTCCGCAAATGTCACTTGAGGCGGCTGGCATGCCACTTCAGATGGTCGTCCATGAAGGTCGAGATGAAATTGTAGGAATGGTCGTAGTCTTCCTGCATGCGCAGGGTGAGGTCGATGCCTGCCTTCTTGCAGGCTTCTCCCAGCAGCCATGGGCGAAGGCCATCCTGCAGGAAACCATCCGCCGTGCCCTGATCGACGAGGATTTCCGGGAAGCGCTTGCCGTCCTCGATCAGCAGCGTCGCATCATAGGCGCGCCAGCTCTTTTCGTCCGTTCCGAGATACTTCTCGAAAGCGGGGCGCGACCAGCCGGCCGTCGAGGGCTGCACGATCGGCGCGAAGGCCGAGCAGCTCCGATAGCGCTCCGGGTTCTTCAGCGCGATCGTCAGTGCGCCATGCCCGCCCATCGAATGGCCGAAAATGCCTTGGCGCGAGATGTCGACCGGAAAATTGGCGGCGACCAGCGCAGGCAATTCCTCGGTGATGTAGGAGTACATCCGGTAGTTCTTCGCATAAGGCTGCTCGGTCGCGTCGAGATAGAAACCGGCGCCGCAGCCGAACTGCCAATTGTCCTTCTCGTCTGGAACGTCGGTGCCGCGCGGGCTGGTGTCGGGACACACGATGACGAGCCCGAGTTCGGATGCCAGGCGACGGTACTCGCCCTTGTCCATGACGTTGGCATGGGTGCAGGTCAGGCCCGACAGATACCAGAGGACCGGAAGCCGCCCGTCCTTGGCCTCGGGCGGCACGAACACCGCAAAGGTCATGTCGCAGGCGCAGACCTCCGAAGCATGCGAATAGACGCCCTGGATGCCGCCATGCGATTTGGAGGTGGAAACGACCTTCATCGGTTGCCTCTCGTTGGGAAATCCTGGCCCGGCATAACCGCCGGCCATGATCGGCGCAACCTGGCGCCCTCGGCAAACCACAGGTGTGGCGCGACCAAGGTTTCGTTCGGTTAGCCCGCCGGCGCAATCAGGTCTGGGCCGACTTGCTGAAAACCGGGCACCCCGGAAAGCTTCAGGCCGGTGGCGATTTCCTCGAGCAAGATATCCAGCACACGCTCGACCCCGGCCCGTCCTGCCACCGCGCCGATCAGGGCGGCGCGGCCGATGGCCGAGGCGGCCGAGCCGCGCGCTTTCGCCTTGATGACGTCCATGCCCGTGCGGATACCAGAATCGATCAGGATCGGAGCTCGGTCGCCAACGGCCGCATGCACGGCTCCGATGGCGTCGATGCTCGCGACCGCGCCGTCGAGCTGGCGGCCACCGTGATTGGACACCCAGATCCCGTCCGCGCCTTCCGCGATCAATCTCACGGCATCGTCCGGGTGCAGGACGCCCTTGACGATCAGCGGGCCCTTCCACCAGTCGCGGATCGTGCGGAAATCGTCCCAGTCGAAACCCGCGTGGAGATTGCAGCCGACGCGCGCCGCGATCGTCAGCCCCGCGCTGGTGTCACCGAGGTAACCGCGGACATTCGCGAACTGAGGCAGGCCGCCGCGTAGCAGGCGAAACGACCAGCCCGGATGCGCGATCCCTTCGATCACGTGCCGCAGGGAGGGCCTGAGCGGAATCGAAATCCCGTTCCTCAGATCCTTCTCGCGCTTGCCGCCCGTCTGCAGGTCGACAGTGACGACCAGCGCCGAATAGCCGAACTCTTCAGCCTGCCGCACCAGCCGGCGATTGAAATCGAAACCCTTCAGCACGTAGAGCTGGAACCAGAGCGGGCCCTGGACCGCCCTTGCCATCCGCTCGATGCCGGTCGTCGCCATGGTCGACAGCGTGTAGGGAATGCCGCGCGCCGCGGCCGCTGAAGCAATGGCGATGTCAGCGCCGGGGCGCACCAGCGCGCAGGACCCCATCGGGCTGATCACCAGCGGCGTCGGATAGGTCCTCGACCACAAGGTGGTGGTGAGGTCGGGCCGGGATACGTCGGTCAGAACACGCGGCAGCAGGCGGATGCGTTCGAAGCCGGCGCGGTTTTCGCGCAGGGTCAGCTCCTGGCCCGCCCCGCCATCGACGAACTCGAAGACCGATTTCGGCAGCCGGCGACGCGCCAGCTGGCGGAAATCCTCCACCGATACGCAACGATCGAGCCGCCCCATCTCCTTAGGCCGCGAGCCGGTCGCACACGTTCCCGGTGATTTCGGCGGTCGATGACTTTCCCTTCAGATCTGCGCTGAGCAGCCCGCCCGCCAGGCACGTTTCCGTCACGCTGCGGATCTGTTTAGCGGCCCGCAGCAGCCTTTCATCGCCATGTCCGCGCCCAAGCCAGTCGAGCATGGCCGCTGCCGACAGGATCGTCCCGTAGGGAATGGCGATGCCCTTGCCGGCAATGTCGGGTGCGGAGCCGTGCGCCGCCTGGAAGAAGCCGTTCTTGTCGCCGACCTCGGCCGACGGCGCCATGCCCATTCCGCCGACCGTCGCCGCGGCAAGGTCGGAGAGGATGTCGCCGAACATGTTCTCGCTGACGATGACGTTGAAATGGCCGGGCTTCAGCACGAGATGCATGGCCATGGCGTCTACCAGCGCATGTTCCGTCTCGATGTCGGGATACTCCTTCGCCACCTCGTCAAAGACCAAACGGAAGAAGGCGTAGCTGCGCAGCACATTCGCCTTGTCGCAGCAGGTCACCCGGCGAACGCCGTCGCGCGGCGCGCCGTTCGACTGGCGCGCCAGCTCGAAGGCCTTGCGCACGATGCGCTCGATACCGGCGCGCGTCTGCACGAGCGTGTCGACCGCCACTTGGCCGCGCAGCAACGCCCCTGCCCCGCGCGCGGCGTAAAGCCCTTCGCTGTTCTCGCGCAGGATGACGTAGTCGATGTCGCCGGCCTTCACCCCGGCGAGCGGGCTCGTCACCCCTTCGAAGAGCCTGATCGGGCGGATATTGGCGTAGAGATCGAGCTCGAAACGAAGTCTCAGCGTGAAGTCGAGGCCGGCTTCCGTGCCGTCCGGATAGACCACGCCGGGCAGGCCGCCGGCGCCGTGCAGGATCGCGTCAGCCGCCCGGCACGCCGCGAAGGTTGGCTGGGGAAAGCTCTGCCCCGTCTTCAGGAAATGCTCCGCGCCAGCCGGATATTCGGTGAAACGCAAGGGGCAGTCCGGCCCGAGTGCCGCATTCACCACCTCGACGGCCGCGGCGCACACCTCGGGGCCGATGCAGTCGCCATGCACGACCGCGATCTGGTAGACATCCTTCATCGCCAATCCCTCAGGAACCGCAAATATTCAGATGCATTTGCCGCCGTCGACATTCAGGTCGACGCCGGTGATCATGCTGGCTTCGTCGGAGCACAGGAACGCCGCGGCGTTGCCCATGTCCTGCGGCGTCGACAGCCGGCCGATCGGGATGGTGGCGACGACGCGGGCGCGGTTTTCCTCGCCGGAGCCGATGAAGGTGGACAGAAGCGGCGTATCGCCGGCGACCGGGTTGATCGCGTTGACGCGGATACCGAACGGCGCGAGTTCCACCGCCATGGCGCGGGTAGCGGCGATCGCCCAGCCCTTGGAAGCGTTGTACCAGGTGAGGTTCGGACGCGGCGAGACGCCGCCGGTCGAAGCGACGTTGAGGATGGCGCCGGACTTGATTGATTTGAAATGCGGCACCACGGCGCGGGCGCCGTTGTAGATCGAGCGCATGTTGACGTTGGCGATGCGGTCGAACAGGCCTTCGGCCATCGTCTCAAGCGGCAATGGCGGCTGCGCCACGCCGGCGTTATTGACGAGTATGTCGAGCCCGCCGAAGGCCGAGAGCGCCAGGTCGGCGGCCGCCGTAAAACTCTCCAGCGTCGAGACGTCGCCCGTGATTGGCCGCACCTTGTCGCCGGCTTCGCCAGCAACGCGCGAAGCCGCGGCTTCGTCGCGATCCATCAGCACGAAAGACGCGCCTTCCTCGACGAATTTTTTGACGATGCCTTCGCCAAACCCCGACCCGCCACCGGTGACGATGGCGACCTTGCCAGCAAGTCTCATATCTGTTCCTCCGTTGCCGGCACCATCGGGGAAGACGCGCGCGTTGCACAGTCCGATTATCTGAACGCCCTTTTAGCTTTCCTTGTTTGAGGTCGCCCGAAGCGGGAGTAATAGTCGCCTCGGAATTCGTGAGGAGGAGACGATGACGCTGAACTTCGACCCGAGGGCGAAGGCCACCACGCTCTACCATGGCGAATTCCGGCCGATGTTCATCGGCGGCAAGTGGGTCGCGGCGCAGTCCGGCGAGGTGATGCAGGCGCTAAACCCGGCGACCGGCGAGGTGCTGGCGACGGTGCCGCGCGGCGGAGCCGCGGATATCGACGCGGCGGTGGCCGCCGCGCGGGCCGCCTTCGAAGGCCCTTGGTCGAAATTCTCGCCCTACGAGCGGCAATGCGTGCTGCTCAGGATCGCCGACCTCTTCGAAAAACATTGGGAAGAGCTCAGCGTCTCGGACACGCTCGACATGGGGCTGCCGATCACCCGCACGCTGGCCAACCGCCGCCGGGTCATCGGCATGCTGCGCTTCTATGGCGGCATGGCGACCGCGCTGCATGGCGAGGCGATCGACAATTCGATCCCCGGCGAGATCGTCACCTTCACCCGGCGCGAGCCGGTCGGCGTCGTCAGCGCGATCATCCCCTGGAATGCCCCGACCGCCGCCTCGATCTGGAAGATCGCGCCGGCTCTCGCCACCGGCTGCACCATCGTGCTGAAGCCGTCTGAGGATGCGTCGCTGACGCCGCTCCTGATCGCGAAGCTGATGCAGGAAGCCGGCGTGCCCGACGGCGTCGTCAACATCGTCACCGGAACGGGCGCCGAGGCCGGCGCGCGGCTGGCCGAGCACCCGGACGTCAACAAGATCGTCTTCACCGGCTCGACGCTGACCGGCCAGGCGATCGCCCGCGCCGGCGTCACCAACCTCAAGCGCGTTTCGCTGGAGCTCGGCGGCAAGTCGCCGATCATCGTCTGCCGCGACGCCGATATCGACAAGGCCGTGCCGGTCGCGGCAATGGCGGTGTTCGTGCATTCCGGCCAGATCTGCATTGCCGGCTCACGCCTGTTCGTGGCGCGCGAGATCCACGACGAGTTCGTGCGCCGGGTCGCGGAGTTCGCCGGCAAGCTGCGCATCGGCCACGGCATCGAGGCTGAGACCGAGATCGGGCCGCTGATCAACGCAAGGCAGGCCGGCAAGGTCGAAGGCTACATCAAGGCCGGCAGCGACGAAGGCGCCAGGCTGGTCGCCGGCGGGTCGCGGCTGACGGGCGAGCTCTATGACGGCGGCAACTTCATCGCGCCGACCGTCTTCGGCGCGGTGTCCGACAAGATGACGATCGCACGGGAAGAGATCTTCGGTCCGGTCATTTCGGCCATGCCCTTCGACACGCTGGACGAGGCCGTTGCGCGCGCCAACGCGACGCCTTACGGCCTGGCGGCCGGCATCTTCACCACCAACCTCGGCACCGCGCACAAGCTCGCCCGCCGCGTCAAGGCCGGCTCGGTCTGGGTCAACATGTACCACGCCATCGATCCGGCCGTGCCGTTCGGCGGCATGAAGATGTCCGGCTACGGCCGCGAAGGCGGCATCGAGCACCTGCACGAATATCTGGAGACGAAGGCGGTCTGGATCCAGACAGATTGATATTCAGGTGAGGCCGGCCTGCGAAAGGCGGGTACGCAAATGCCTTCGTCATCCTAGGGCGAAGCAAGGAGCGAAGCGACGCGCGCAGACCCTAGGATCCATGCCTGAACTTGCGAGCGCTGCTGGGGTGAGGAATAGTCACCAGCCGATCCCGAGAAATAGCTCGGACCAAGTCGGATTGGTCTTCTCGATCAGTTCGACCTTCCATTGCCTTTGCCAGCGTTTCAGCGATTTCTCGCGCTGAATGGCGTCGGCGATATCGAAAAACTCCTCGTACCAGACCAAACGCTGTACGTTGTAGCGGCTGGTGAAGCGTGAACCCTGGCCAGTTTTGTGCTCTGGAATTCGGCGAGCGAGGTCATTGGTGACACCGATGTAGATCGTGCCGCCTTTCTGGCTCGCGGTCATGTAGACGTATCCGGTCATGTGGAGGATCCTAATCGGTGCTGCTGTCAACGACCATCCTGCACCGTGGCACTCTACGGTCGAGATTCCGGCATGGATCCTAGGGTCTTCGCGCGTCGCTTCGCTCCTTGCTGCGCCCTAGGATGACGAACGGAGTGGCTTTCTGCACTAATCTCTAAAACGCCGTACTCAGTGAGCCAGCTCGCGCAGATTGGTGCGGATCAGGTTCATCAGCTGTTCGGAAAAGGAATGGTGCACGTAGCCGCGCGCGGTGATGATGCCGACGGCGCGATGGGCGTCGCGATGGTCGATCGGCACCACCCGCATGCGCTCGTCATTGCGCGAGATGGCGATGCCCGGCACCACGCAGACGCCCAATCCCGACGACACCAGCGCCACCGCTGTCTGGGCGCTTTCGACCTCGTATTGCGGCTTGAGCTCGATGCCTTCTGCCGCGGTCAGCCGGTCGAGCAGACCGCGCACCGCCGTCTTGCGGTTGAGTAGGATCAGCGGGAAGCGCTTGAGGTCGGACAGATTGAGCTTCTTCTCGCCGCCATAGGTCTCCACCGGGATGCAGGCCATCAGCGGATCGTCCAGGATCGACTCGAACTGGAAGTCGTCGAGGTTCGGCACTTCCGGGCCGAGATAGAACTCGACCTCCTGTTGCTGCAACAGCGCAAGCGCGGCCTGCGGCGGGGTTTCGATGACCTCGACGATCGAGCGCGGATAGCGCAATTTGAATGTCGCCAATATGTCGCCCAGCCGGCTCGCCGCCAGCGTCGGCGCGCAGGCGATCTGCACCTTGCCCTTGCGCCGCGCGGCGATCTCGGTCAGCCGGTCGAGGCTGGTCTGCACCTGCGACATCGCATTGGCGATCTCCTCGAACAGAACCTGGCCTTCCGGCGTCAGGCTGGCGCGCTGCGCCGTGCGGATGAATAGCGAGATGCCTATCTGCTCCTCGAGGTCGCGTATCTGCATGGAAACGGCCGAAGGGGAACGGTTGCTCTCTTCGGCCGCGCGCCGGAAGCTGCCGTTTTCGGCGGCGAGCAGGAACGTCTGCAGAAGTTTGAGGTTGATGCTGGACATGTCCGCTCGGGCAGGTGATCTGGCCTCCTGACCTATTCAGACGCGGAAGCGATTGCAAGGCAATAGGGCCGTTCCAGGCCTTAGCCAGCAAATCTGTTCCAGTTCAATGAACGGCGGCGAACATCACGCGTTCTTCGGTCGCGTCCGACAGCATCATCTCCTCGACCACGCGGCCGCGCTTCACGACCAGGATGCGGTCGGAGACCGCAAGGATTTCCGGCAGATAGGAGGAGATGACGACGACGGCCATGCCTTGATCGGCAAGGTCGCTGATGAGCTGGTGGATCTCGACGATGGCGCCGACATCGACGCCGCGCGTCGGCTCGTCGAAGATCACCAGCTTGGGCTGCTGTATCAGCGATTTGGCGATCACGACCTTTTGCTGGTTGCCGCCCGAAAGCTCGATCATCCTGGCGCGCTCGCTGATCTGCTTCAGCCTGAGCCGCTCGCCCCATTGCTTGGCGAGTTCCCTGGCGCGCGCCAGGGACACGATCGACACCGGGTTGGATTTGTCCGTCAGTTCGCCGATCTGCAGGTTCTCGCCCGCCGTCATCGTCTCGAAGAAGCCGTCGAACTTGCGGTCCTCCGTCACATAGACGATGCCGTCGCGCACCGCCGGCCTGGGCACGCGATAGCGCACCGACTTGCCGAGCAGGCGGATTTCGCCGCCATGGAAGATGTTGCGCTTCAACAGCCCGGCAACGACCTTGGCCATCTCGGTGCGGCCGGCGCCGACCAGTCCGAACATGCCGGTGACCTGCCCCGAAAAGACGGAGAAGGACGAGTTGCGCACCAGGCCGGCGCAGGAGAGGTTCTCGACCGAAAGCACCTTGTCGCCATAGGGGCGCGCGGTGCGCTTGACCTCGCCATGCAGCGTTTCGGTGAGCGTCCGGCCGACCATGGCCTGCACGATCGAGGCGCGGGTGAAACCCTTGGCCTCGCCCGAAGCCACGATCTCGCCGTCGCGCATCACGGTGATGCGGTTGGCGACGGCGAGCGCCTCTTCCAGCGCGTGGGTAATGAAGATGATGGCGATGCCTTCCTTCACCAGCCGCTGCAGCAGGTTGAAGAAATGGCGTTTCTCCTCCGGCGTCAGCGTCGCGGTCGGCTCGTCGAAGATGATCACGCGGGCCTTGTGGTGGACGGCGCGGGCTATCTCCACCATCTGCTTGTGGGCGGCGCCCAGCGTGCTCACCTGCGCGGTCGGGTCTACCTGGAACCCCATGCCGGCAAGGAATTGCCGCGCCTGGATGTAGAGGCCGCGCAGCCGGTTGAACATCTTCTCCTCGCCGAGATAGAGGTTCTGCGCCACCGTCATGGCCGGCACCAGATTGGTCTCCTGGAACACCATGGCGATGCCGGCGCGCAGCGCTTCGGCGGGCGTTGCGAAAGACGCCTCCTTGCCGTCGAAGAAGAGCTTGCCCTCGGTCAGCTTGAACACGCCGGCCATGACCTTGGTCAGCGTCGATTTGCCGGCGCCGTTTTCGCCGAGCAGCGCGTGGATCTCGCCCTTGCGCAGGTCGAAATTGACGTTCTTGAAGGCCGGGATGCGCGAGAACGCCTTGGTCGCGTCCTTGAGCTCGATGATGTTATCCGACATCGCTTAACCCCGCTTGCCGCTGGCGGCCTTGGCCACGCGCACGATCCGCGACCCGCCGCGCGAGGCGACGAGCAGGTCGTCGTCGACCTCGCAGGCGCTGATCGTGCCGTGCACCGTGCCGTCGGCCCGCGAATGGAAGCTCGACAGCGGCTTCATGTTCTGGTCGCAATGCACCACCAGCCCGTAGGACCTGGTGACCGCGTAAGGCTTCAGCACGTTCATCTGCTTGAGCTGGCTGCCCTGCATCGGCTCGCGGTAGTCGCGCCACGAGCTGAGCGACGGCGCCATCCAGTAGGCTTCCGGTATCTCAACCAGCATGCGCTTGCGAAAAGTCTCCTCGCGCAGGATGAACTCCACCAGCTGATTGCGCACGGAATAGAAGGTCAACCAGTAGCCGGCGTTGAAGGCGGGCGCGATGCGCGCCGGATAGGCCGGCAGATGTTCCAGCACCGGCGCCGTCGCCTTGCCGGCGAGATCGATCGCCAGCACGCGATGGCGCCAGGCCTCGGTGACGTAGACGCGGTTTGACCCGGTGGTGGCGATGCCGGCCGGCCAGGCGAGGCCGTCGCGGATCAGCTCCAGCCGGCCGCTTTTCAGGTCGAGGCGCCAGACCGAGCCTGAAGCGTTCTTCTGCATCAGGTCGCGGCGCCAGGCGCTCGCCGGCAGCGTGGCCGAGCCGTTGGCGACCAGCAACGTGTTGCTGTCGAGGAAAGTCAGCGCGGTAACGCAGGACAGCCTGTGGGCCTCGTCGCCCGTCGCCTGCCGCCCGTCATGCAGGCCGCCGCGGATGACGACGCCCTTGCCGCCGGTGGCCAGGGCGGTCATGCCGCGTGCATGGGCGAGCGCGGTGATCTCGCCCGGAAATTCCTGCAGGACCTCGGCCTTGCCGTCGGCATCGAACCGCATCAGCCGGTTCGCCTGCTCGCCAGCATGCCCTTTTCGGTCCGCACCAGATTGTCGGCCGCAGCGAGGCCTGCGAAGAGCTCCGCCTCCTCAAGGTCCTGGTTGGGCAGCAGCGGCCCGTCGAGCGTCGGAACGGTCACCGCCCAGTCGCCACGGCCGAGAAAGCGATCGAAAAGCCGGCTCACGGCGCTCATGGCTTTTTGCCCCAGTAGGAATCCGAGCTGAACCAGTTGGGATCGGAGCCCTTCAGCGGCAGGGTTCCCATGCGGTTGTTGAAGATGCCGCAGAGATAGAGGATGCCCTTGTGCTCGCGCATCGAAGTGATCATCGGATGTTTCTCGCCGGCCTGGTCCCAAAGGCTTTCCAGGATTTGGCCCTTCTCGTCGAAGCGCAGCACGCAGCCGGTATTGAGGTTGGGCATCAGCCAGGCATCCTCGGACACGCGCCGCGCCATGCGGCGGCGGAAGCCGGGCATTTCCAGCGACAGGTCGAGCGCCGGCGTGCGCATGCCCATCAGCGCCAGCCAATAGGTGCCGTCGGAGGCGCGGTTGATGTTGTCGGGATAGCCGGGCAGTCCCTCGATGACCCGCTCCACCCTGCCC
>NZ_RZRY01001160.1:0-1314 GCF_003998035.1 Mesorhizobium sp. M2A.F.Ca.ET.039.01.1.1
GACCTATATCAACACCTCGATCATCGCCGACTATGCGCTGGCCGCGCGGCTTTTGCCGCGCAAGGCGCTGCTGCACATCCACGAAATCCCCGAGCGCATATTGCGCAAGGTGCTTGTCGCCCTGATGCGCTGGAGCCGTGCGGACCTGATCTTCAACTCGCGCGCCACGCGCGCAACGTTCGGCGATCCGCCGGCCATCGATGCCAGGGGGCGGCGCACGCATGTCGTCTATAACGGCGTCGCCGGGCCGCTGGCCCTGCCGGTGACCTATGACGGCAGCCGCCCGCTCAGGGTCCTGCTGCTTGGCCGCGTCAACCGCATCAAGGGGCAGGAGGTGCTGCTCGAAGCAGTCGCCTCGCTTCCCGCTGGGTTGCGCAATCGCGTCGAGGTCCGTCTCGTCGGCGGCGCCTTCGAAAGCGTCGAGCGCGAGCAGGCGCTCGCCGAGCTGGTCGGGCGCATGGGGCTTACAGGGCATGTCGAGGTGCTGCCCTTCGTCTCCGACCCGACCGACCACTATCGCTGGGCGGATATCGTGGCGGTGCCGTCGCGCCGCCCGGAATCGCTCGGTCGCGTCGCCATCGAGGCGATGGGCTGGGGCAGGCCGCCGCTGGTGTCGGCGATCGGCGGACTGGTGGAAGTGGTGGCCGACGGCGAGACCGGCTGGCATGTGCCGCCGGGGGATGCCAAGGCCCTTGCCGGCAAGCTCAGCGAGATCATCCAGCGGCCGGAGCTCTGGCGCGGCTTCGCCGCCGCCGGCCGCACGCGCTACGAGACGCTCTTCAGCGAGCATATCGCCGCCGCCGCGATCGTGGCGATCGTGGCCGACAAGCTGAAGGCCACGCCGCGGCGGGGACGGGCGGGCGTCGCCCGCGAGGCGGAGACGAGCCCGTGAAGTTCACCTTCCCGGCCCATCTGGTGCGGCGCCTCATGCTGATGATCGGCGGCGAGGCGATGCAGAGCGGCTTCCATTTCGCCCTCAACATCGCGTTGCTGCATCTTCTGTCGGCCGAAGGTTACGGCCTCTTCGCGCTGGCCATGGTGATGGGCGGCGTCGGCCTGTCCTATATCCGCTCGCTCACCGCCGTTCCGGCCGCAATATGGATGGGCAAGAGCACCAACAGCGCCGGCGTCGACGCGTATGACATGACCTTCGGATCGGCGGCGCTGGTGGTGGCGCTGCTGATGGGGCTGGGCACGGGGCTGCTGATGCGCCTCTTGGGCGACCCGAGCGGCATCGGCGCCGCCTGCTTCGTCTGCGCCTGGTCGCTGCGCAGCCATATGCGTACGGCATTCTTCGCGCGCCGCATGCAACTC
>NZ_RZRY01001161.1:0-1311 GCF_003998035.1 Mesorhizobium sp. M2A.F.Ca.ET.039.01.1.1
CTACCACCGCCTGGCGGTGGTTCCGGTCATGGTGCCCGGGCTCGCCGAGCGGCGCGAGGACATTCCCTATCTCGTCGACAATTTCATGAAGCAGATCGCACGCCAGGCCGGCATCAAGCCGCGCCGCATCGGCGACGATGCGCTGGCCGTGCTGCAGGCGCATAACTGGCCGGGCAACGTTCGCCAGCTGCGCAACAATGTCGAGCGGTTGATGATCCTGGCGCGAGGGGAAAATCCCGATGCTCCGATCACCGCCGACCTTCTGCCGTCCGAGATCGGCGACGTGATGCCACGCACGCCCAATCAGTCGGACCAGCACATAATGGCGCTGCCGTTACGCGAGGCGCGCGAGCAATTCGAGAAGGACTATCTGATCGCCCAGATAAACCGCTTCGGCGGCAACATCTCGAAGACCGCCGAGTTCATCGGCATGGAGCGGTCGGCCCTGCATCGCAAGCTGAAGTCGCTGGGAGTCTAGACCGGCTTGGCCCACGCGATTGTTTATTACGGCAAAGGCAGAATCGCCTAAGAAAGCCCGATATTTCCCCGAGGATGCCCATGCCGCGCATTGCCTATGTCAACGGGCGCTATGTCGTCCATTCCCAAGCCAGCGTCCATATCGAGGACCGCGGCTACCAGTTCGCCGACGGCGTCTATGAGGTCTGCGAAGTGGCGCGCGGCCATATCGTCGACATGCCGCGCCATCTTGCCCGGCTCAAGCGCTCGCTGAAGGAACTGTCGATCGCCTGGCCGGTATCGGAAGGCGTCTTGTCGCTGCTGCTGCGCGAGGTGGTCAATCGCAACGGCGTGGTCAACGGCCTTGTCTATGTGCAGGTGACGCGCGGCGTCGCCAGCCGCGAGTTCGTTTTCCCGCCGGCAGGCACGAAATCTTCCCTGGTCATAACCGCCAGGAAAGCCGATCCGGCGGCGAATGCGAAGCGGGTGGAGGCCGGCATCAAGGTCATCACCGTGCCTGAGAATCGCTGGGACCGCGTCGACATCAAGAGCACGGGCCTTTTGCCCAATGTGCTTGCCAAGCAGAAGGCCAAGGAAGCCGGCGCCCAGGAAGCCTGGTTCGTCGACGCCGATGGCAACGTCAAGGAAGGCGGCTCGTCAAACGCCTGGATTGTCACAAGGGACGGCATACTGGTGACCCGGCCGGCCGAGCACGGCATCCTGCGCGGCATCACCCGCACGACGCTTTTCGATGTCGCCGCCAAGCTCGGCCTCAAGATCGAGGAGCGCGGTTTTTCGGTCACTGAGGCCAAGGCTGCCAAGGAGGCGTTCATCAGTTCGGCGACCACAATCGCC
>NZ_RZRY01001162.1:0-1311 GCF_003998035.1 Mesorhizobium sp. M2A.F.Ca.ET.039.01.1.1
GGCGGGCAGTTCGGATGTATTGCTGCGTCATCACCTCCACCATCGAGGCGCGCGTCATGCGCGCGATGTAGCCGATGCCGTAGATGGCAAGTGTCATCACCGGCAGGGTGAAATTGTAGAAGGTGAGGCCCTGGCTGGCGGACGCAGCCGAGCCGTTCAGCCAGCCCAGCCAGGATGCGAAGATGACGGTGAAGATGACGCCCGAGACATATTCAGGCGTCGCCGTCGAGGCGATCGAAGCGACAGACAGCGTGCGGTCGGTGCGCGAGCCCTCGCGCATGCCGGCAAGGATGCCGATGAGCAGCGAGATCGGCACCATCACCACCAGCACCCAGAACATCAAAAGCCCCGTTGCGCCGAGCGCCGGAAAGAGCTTCGCCGCGACGGTCGTCTTGAATTTGGTCGAGCAGCCGAAGTCGCCCTGCAGCACGCCGGAGAATGTCGGCGCGACCGGGTCGTTGCAGAAGGAGAAGCGCTGCGCCGGTTTTCCAGTCGCCGGGTCGGTGATCGGCTGTTTGGGGAGAACCCCCAGCCACTGGCCGTAGCGCAGGAAGAAGTTCTGGCGGTAGCCATGGTTGGCCAGCCAGCTTTCCAGCTGTTCGGCGGAGGTGTGCATTTCTGTCTGGCTGATCGCCAGCTTCTTCAGATTGGGACCGAGATTGATCAGGAAAAAAACGACCAAGGTCAGGCACAGCATCGTCAGCGCCATGGTGCCGAGACGTCTCAGGATGAAAGAAAGCATGGCGGACCCCTGCCGATGGGTTGGGGGAGCCTGATTGCGCGACCACTCCGACGCGATGCGGGGCAAGCCGGCAAACTGACCTTCGAATGCAATCAACCCAGTTTATTGCATGACCCCATTCGACGAGTCCGCAACTTTTTCGTTGCAACGGCTCTCCGGTCCCGGGTCACGCGAGGAAGGGGACAAAGGGGCCGAGCGCCCCTTTGTCCGTTCGTTCCGATCAGGCCTGTTCCAGCCAGACCTTGCCGTAGTCGTGCTCGTAGGTCGGGTGCATTTTGAAGTTCTGCACCGCCTTGGTCGAGTGGCTGTAGAGCTTGCGCCAGTACGGCTGGATGATGATGCCGGAATCCTGCAGGATCTGCTCGATGTCCTTCATCATTTCCTTGCGCTTGGCCGCGTCGGCGACGGCAAGCGCGGCGTTGAGCTTGGTATCCCAGTCGGAATTCGACCAAGCAGTCTCGTTCCAGGCTTCACCGGTGCGATAGCCGATCGCCAGAACCTGCACGCCGAGCGGGCGCATGTTCCAGTTGGTCATCGACAGCGGATACTTCGTCCAGTCGTTCCAGAAG
>NZ_RZRY01001163.1:0-1309 GCF_003998035.1 Mesorhizobium sp. M2A.F.Ca.ET.039.01.1.1
GATCGAGGTCGGTCTCGGCGCCGTCATCGGTCACGAACACTTCGCCATGCTGATATGGCGACATCGTTCCGGGATCGACATTGAGGTAAGGATCGAGCTTTTTGATCCGCGCGCGATAGCCTCGCGCCTGCAGGAGAGCCCCAAGAGCTGCTGCGGCGATGCCTTTTCCGAGTGAGGAAACCACGCCGCCTGTGATGAATACATATCGCGCCATGGGAGTCATCGCTTAACGCGGCCTGATTGATTCCGCCAGAGAAAAAACCGCCGCGAAGGCTTTTTCCAAAATGGCGCGGGTGCCTCTAGAGCATGATCCCGAAAAGTGGAAACCGGTTTTCGGGAAAGATCATGCTCCATAAGGAACAGCCTTGGATTCAGTCAAAACGAAAGGGCCGGCGGTGCCGGCCCTTTCGGCAGTATGATGGAAATCGTTAGATAATAACGACCTTCGTGCCGATCTTGACGCGGCTGTAGAGATCCATGACGTGCTCGTTGATCATGCGGAAGCAGCCGTTGGAGGCGCTGGTTCCGATCGAGTTCGGCGCGATCGTGCCGTGGATGCGCAGATGCGTGTCCTTCTTGCCGTCATAGAGGTAGATGGCGCGCGCGCCGAGCGGGTTCTCGCCGCCGCCGGGCATGCCGTCCTTGTACTGGCCGTAATGCTTCGGCTCGCGCTTCTGCATGTCGAGCGTCGGGATCCAGCGCGGCCATTCCTGCTTGTCGCCGACCGCGACGGTGCCCTTGAACTGCAGGCCTTCGCGGCCGACAGCGATGGCATAGCGGCGCGCAGTGGAAAACGACTCGACGAGGTAGAGGCGGCGAGCGCTGGTGTCGATGACGATGGTGCCCGGCTCATAGCCGGTGAACGTGACGTCCTGCGGCACGAATTCCGGCTTAACCTTGAAGGGCCGCTTGGCGTCCTTCTTGGCCAACGCCGAATCGAGCGCGCGTGTCTCCGGCAGATAGCTGATCGAGGACACCGAGGCGCCGCCGAACAGGCCTGCGAACAGCCCACCGCTGCTCGTCTGCTTCTGGCCGGGCTGCTCACTGCGCAATTCACCGTTGTTGCCGGTGGCGGTGATGTTCATGGCTTCCGCCGGGATCGGCTCCTCGGCCTTGACCGGAACGAGCGGCGCTATCGGCTCCAGCGGCGCAAGGATGTTGGTGATCTTCTTGGCCGGTTTGGCGTCGGCGACTTCAGATGCGGCCGCCCCGCCGCCCTTCTTGGCGAGCCATTCCTGGCGCGCCGCGTCTGCCTTGGCCTTTGCCGCCTCGCGCATCGCCAACTTGCGAGCCTCGAGCGCCTTTTGCT
>NZ_RZRY01001164.1:0-1308 GCF_003998035.1 Mesorhizobium sp. M2A.F.Ca.ET.039.01.1.1
CTCGTTGAGCGGCGCGCCGCCGACCAGGACGACATAATCGTCACGGATGCCCTTTTCCTTCATCGTGTCGATAACGACCTTCATGTAGGGCATGGTGGTGGTGAGCAGCGCCGACATGCCGATGATGTCGGGCTGGTGCTGCTCGATGGCGTCGAGATATTTCTCGACCGCGTTGTTGATGCCGAGGTCGATGACGTCGAAGCCGGCGCCCTCCATCATCATGCCGACGAGGTTCTTGCCGATGTCGTGGATGTCGCCCTTGACGGTGCCGATCACCATCTTGCCCTGCTTCGGCGCGCCGGTGGCGGCGAGCAGCGGACGCAGGATAGCCATGCCGGCCTTCATGGCATTGGCGGAAAGCAGCACTTCCGGCACGAACAGAATGCCATCGCGAAAATCTTCGCCGACGATGCGCATGCCTTCGACCAGCGCCTCGGTCAGCACCTTGTAAGGCGCCCAATTGCGCTCGAGAAGGATATGCGTGCCTTCCTCGATTTCTTCCTTCAGACCGTCATAGAGGTCGTCGTGCATCTGCTGCACAAGCTCCTCGTCGGAAAGCTCGGAAAGGATGATCTCGTCGTCGGCCATTTTTCCTCGGGCTCCTTGCTGCTCGGAATGACTGCGGCAGCCTAAAAAACGATGCGCCAATACCTAACCCGCGAGGGCAAGCTAGCCATAGCTGATTTGCGACTTCCCGCAAAAGGAAAGCGACTGAAAAATTGACGCTTTTCTTGTCGATTTTGCGACAGGTGTTGGCGCTGGCTGGCCGTTTCCAATAGGGTGCATGGCTACGATCCAGGCAAGAAGCGGCAGCGACGGGCCGCCCAGCCAATTCAGGCCAAGTTACAGGAAGAACGATCATGAGCGATAACGCGGCAGTCGAGCAGGAAGCGCCGGGTGGACGACGCGGTCGCGGCGCCAGCGGCGGCGCGGCGGCACGCCGGGCAGCCCGTTCAGGCGGCGGTCCGGGCACCCAGCTCACGTACATCAAGCGCAAGATCAACGTCTACGAGGTCCTCAACGAGGAAGGCCTGGCGCTGATCGAGAAGAATACCGACACGGTGCTGGAAGAGATCGGCATCATCTTTCGCGATGACGCCGAGGCGCTGGCGCTGTGGAAGGAGGCGGGCGCCGACGTCAAGGGCGAGCGCGTGCATTTCCCCAAGGGGCTCTGCCGCTCGCTCTTGAAGACCGCGCCTTCGATCTACACCCAGCATGCGCGCAATCCGGACCGCTCGGTGCAGATCGGCGGCAACGCGACCGTGTTCGCGCCGGTCTACGGCCCGCCCTTCGTGCGCGACCTCGACG
>NZ_RZRY01001165.1:0-1306 GCF_003998035.1 Mesorhizobium sp. M2A.F.Ca.ET.039.01.1.1
GATCCCAACGGGCCCCAGCTGGATAGCCAAGCAGCGGCTCGCGCTCCTCGCGGACAATGCGCCAGACATCCCCCTCGAATGACACGCCCTTGTGCGTATCAAGCAGATCAAGCAGTTCGAGATCTCGCGCCCGTCGCTCCACGCGCCGCCTCAGATGTAGGCGCCGGCGTCGAGGCGTTCGATCACCGCCAGGACTTCCTGGGTACGATCCGCATTGATGAGATCAATCGCGCGCTCGTTGTTGAGAAGGGGATGACGTGAATGCAGCCAAAGCCTTGTTTCATCTGCGGTGTAAAAGTCGGATAGGCGATCAACAACGTACCGCAGGTCGGCAATAACCGTCTGGGTTCGAAGATTTGGAGAGCCGTTGCCATGCGACCATCGCGATACCGTCGCGGTCGACACATCGACAATGTTGGCGATGTCCTTGCCCTGCAGGCCTCCCCGAGACCGAAGATCGTCCAGAATTCGTGCTACTGCTGTGCTCATGTTGTTACCTGCGGTGCGAAGCTAGGCTCGCACCCCTCCCCTGCCGCCGCGGTGGGACAGGAGCCCTTGGCTGGCCGGCAATCGTGCCGTTCAGGGCATCCAGGACCGCATGCATCTTTTCCAGACGGTCGCTACTGCGCTGCAGCAGCTCGGACAAGCCTTCATCCGATATCTTGAGCTTCGCGGCCGACCGCGCGACCCGTTCCGCGGCAGCCAGCTCCTTCTCAAGAAAATGCTGCGGACGTCGCGCGTCGGGTACCGCTGACAGTTCCCGGATCTGGCGAGCGCGCTGGCGCAGATAGTGCGCCTTCGGATCCTTCAACGTGTCGCTCAGGCCATTCGGACAACATGACCGATCGTGGCAACACAGCAGAGGTTTGGCTCCTTGTGCAGCCATCAGCGCGTCGACCTGCTTCACGCTGAGAAGGCGATCCAGGCCGCCGATCAGAACCCGCTTCTCGCGTCCTCCGCCGCCAGTCTGAGGCGGCTTCCCCCAGTCACTGGCATCGAAGCGCTCCTTTTCGGCAACGCCATGACAAATTCCACCGGCGGCACCGAAGGCCGCAATGGCGACACCCACAAGACCACCGACTCCATCAGCGACGACAGGAACCTCCAGCCTGTGAAAGTCCATCATGGCAGCGATGTACCGTCGCAATCCCATCGGCGTGGCGTCGGCGCCAAAGCCCGAGACCCGGAACCACAGATTTTCGAACGGCACATTCTTCAGCGCGGTGATGAACGCCCGTCGTTGGGCGGGATCGCGAAGGGAGGCGTTCTTGATCATCAACGGGTAGTCGATGCCGATGTGTTTCCC
>NZ_RZRY01001166.1:0-1300 GCF_003998035.1 Mesorhizobium sp. M2A.F.Ca.ET.039.01.1.1
TTCGTAGGGCGCTCCCCTCTCCGTCTCGGCTTCGCCGAGCCACCTCTCCCCGCTCGCGCGGGGCGAGGAAATGCACTTACGGCTGCCCGTGCCCGGACAGGACCTGCGCCGCGCCCCTGATCGCGACCCGAAAGGCCTCGTCGAAGCTGACTCCGCGCGCCTGCCAGCGATAGATCTTGCCGCGATCGGCCAGCCGCCAGTCGGCGATCCAGCCGAGTTCCTCGTCGCTCCACACGATCGAGCCGGCGAGCGCCCGGGCCGCTCCCGCTTTCTTCGCGAGTTTGTCGAGCCTTGCCATATCGGCTTCGGAAAGCGCCTTCTCATCGAGCCCGCCAAGCTGCCCAGCCTTTGGAAAGGTGACGCGCATCAGCAGCGGACCGGCGGCATTGGCGAAGGATTCGCGCATCGCGTTGCCGCGCTGCTCGTCTTGCGTCAGCACGAAGTGCCCAGCGCCCTGCTCGGCGGTCATGAAGACGGCGATCGTCGGCCGCTCGCTGGTCCAGGGCCTGCTGCCGAGCTGCGCGAGTAGCTTGTCGACCACATCCGGCTTGTAGAGGCAGGTCAGATCGTGTGGCCGGTCATGCGTGCCTTGCTCGTCATGGATCGGAATGCCTTCGAGCCGGTCGTGGTAGCGGAAGGATTGGACGAAATCGGCCGCCTTCTCGCGCAGCGCCAGCATCTGCGTCTTCTGCGTCAGCCGCTGATCGCCCGAGACCTTGACCAGCACCTTGTCGAGGCAATCCTTGAAACCGATCTGCCGGTTCACGTCTCCGGTTCCGGTGACGATCGTTTGCGCCTGGTAAAGCTCGGCGGGCGTCGCGGCGATGACGGGGCGACAGACGAAACAGATGGCGATCATGCCGATCACCATGGCCGCGAGGCGAGAAAATCCGGGCATGGCTTGCCGTCCGGTTCACAATGCCCATTTTCTAGCACCGGGTGCTTGCGCTGGCCAAGGCAGATTGCCGGCTAACCCAAGGAGCAAGGGATGGCCTTCATCTGGTTCATCTATGCCGCCTGGCTCATGCTGATCATCTTCCTGACCGTTCAGGCGATTGGCGTGAAGCGGGACACCGAGCCGCACCTGCTGCAGAGCTTCGGCTTGATGTTCGCCATCATCGCCGCCTTCCTGCTGCCGCGGCTGCCGATTTTCGACTTCGTCAACTTCGCACCCGTCGGCACGGTCCTGGGCGGCATCGGCGCCGCGATCACCATCGCGGGCATGGCGCTGTTGGTCTGGGCGCGGCAGGCTCTCGGTCGCAACTGGAGCCAAACCGTTTCGGCCAAGCAGGAGCATGAG
>NZ_RZRY01001167.1:0-1299 GCF_003998035.1 Mesorhizobium sp. M2A.F.Ca.ET.039.01.1.1
GCAGGGCTGTCCGGGGAAAGGTTCGGGTGAATCGAAATGCCGCATGTGCATGCCCCGTAAGACGGGGATTTTCCGTCTACCTTCTGGTTGTCGAGACTCAGAAAGGGAACGGGGCATGCGCTTTACGCCTAGCATTCTTGGCAAGCTGGTTGAACCGATCAATCGTCGCCGCTTCCAGACGATTGTGGATAGCCATGATGGGGATGCCTATGACAAGTCGTTCAAGAGCTGGGACCATCTCGTGGTGTTGATCTATGCTCAGCTCAGCGGCGCGACGAGCCTTCGCAGCCTGCAAGCCGGCTGGAACGCCAACTGCCAGCACCATTACCACCTCGGCAGCGACCTGTTGCGGCGCTCGACCTTGTCGGACGCCAACCGGCGCCGCCCTGTAGCCGTCTTCGCCGAGACGTTCGCCCTGCTTGCAGGCCAACTCGACCGGCAGATGCGTCGCGAAGGCAGTGCCATGCTGCGGCTGATCGATTCCACGCCCATCCCGCTCGGCAAGCTTTGCGACTGGGCCAAGTCGAACGGCCGCATCCGCGGCATGAAGCTGCATATCGTCTATGATCCAGACAGCGACTGTCCGCGCGTCCTCGACATCACCGATGCCAACGTCAACGACGCCCAGATCGGCCGCACCATCTCTATCGAAGACGGTGCGACCTACGTGTTCGACAAGGGTTACTGCCACTACGGCTGGTGGACGGCGATCGCGGCGGCGCAAGCCTTCTTCGTCACCCGGCCCAAAACCAACATGGGGCTCAAGCTGGTGTGCGATCGTCCCCTCGCAGCCATGCACGGCGATGGCTTCACCGTGCTTGAGGATGCCGAGGTGAGCTTTGCCAGCAAAGGCGATTCCAAACTGCCGATCCGCTTGCGTCGCATCATCGTGAAGCGAGACGAAGGCGACACCATCACGCTGCTGACCAACGATCTCGAGCGCTCGGCCGCCGACATAGCAGCCCTCTACAAGGGGCGCTGGCAGATTGAGCTCCTGTTCCGCTGGATCAAGCAGCACCTCAAGATCCGTAAGTTCCTCGGCAACAATGACAACGCCATCCGCCTGCAGCTCTTCGCCGCCATGATCGCCTATGCGCTGTTGCGCATTGCAGCGCGCGCATATCGCGTTGCACTGCCGATCCTGCGCTTCACCGACCTGGTGACACGATGCCTGTTCGAGCGGCGCCACATCGCCGCCATCGACAAACCGCCGCCCGTCAATCCAAGTCGAAGGTACCCCCGCTGCTCTCCCGATCAGATGAGCCTCGACTATGTCTAACTTTCCCCGGACAGCCCTGC
>NZ_RZRY01001168.1:0-1299 GCF_003998035.1 Mesorhizobium sp. M2A.F.Ca.ET.039.01.1.1
TCTTTACCAAACTCTCTGCCGCTTCGCGTCACTACGAAGCGCTCGGTCGAGGCGCTGGCTACATAGAGCAATTTCTACGTTAGCTACTCGCATCCCAATCTGCCGAATAGCCGATTGCCAACACGATCCGTTTCTACTGGAGAAACCAAAAATGAGAATTATTCAATATGGCGTTGGAGCAATGGGTGGGTTGATGCTTCGCCTGCTCGCGAGACGCAGTGACGTATCCATAGTCGGCGCGATTGACTACGATCGAAACAAAATCGGGCGTGATCTTGACGACCTGCTTCAGGAACCGGCGCTCAACGGTATTCAGGTGTCGTCTCCAGAGACGATACACGAAATGAAGGCCGATGTTGCTCTCCACGCGACGACGGCTTTTGCGGCCGACGCATATCCCATTGTCGGATCATTAGTTGCAAGAGGCATCAACGTTGTCACTATAACGCAAGAGCTGTTCTTCCCGCTTGGTTCTAATGTCGGCATGGCAGAGGAGATTGATCGTCAGGCGAGGGCGGCAGGTGTACGCGTCACCGCTGTAGGTATTAATCCCGGATTTATACTCGACCTACTTCCAATCTCAGCGTCCTCGCCCTGCTGGGAAGTCAACCGAGTAGATGGACGGCGTATCGTCGACTTTTCTCCCTATGGACCAGACGAGATGAAGCACATTGGTGCGGGACTTACCGAATCCGAGTTCGCTTTGGGAGCCAAAGATGGCACAATTGGCCATATCGGACTCTTGGAAACAGCTGGCATGGTCGCAGTTTCAATGGGTCTTGAAGTTGACGAGCTCCAGCAAACCAAGTCGGCGATCATTACTTCGCGCCATCGGCGTACGTCTTATATCGAAATCGAGCCGGGTCGGGTTTGCGGCTTTCGCCAGTCGGTGGTTGGCCTTTCTAAGGGCGATGAAAGGCTCCGTTTTGAAATGGTCGGCATACTGGATCCCGACGATCGAGATGAACCCTTGGGAGACAGCGTCCGCATTAGCGGAAGCCCCTCGGTGGACTTGGTAGTCAAAGAGCAGATCTCTCAGCTTGGTGGACTTGGTACAGCTGCCGTTGCCGTGAACACAATACCGAGATTGCTCGATGCTGCGCCAGGGTTTTACACCTCGCAACAGTTGCGCACACCGTCGATCTGGCCGAAGTCGGAAAATCGTGCAGCCACCATTCGAACGAACACGACTGTACTCAGGAGTACTGGTGAACCGGTTTATTGAGCCCACTGGGGAACGGCCTTGAGGAAACAAAACCGGGATGGCGTGATAACTGCGCTGCAGCCGCGATACCCTAC
>NZ_RZRY01001169.1:0-1299 GCF_003998035.1 Mesorhizobium sp. M2A.F.Ca.ET.039.01.1.1
GATCGAAAGCGATCCCAACCTCGCATTGGAAACCGTGAACGAGTCCGGCTCAGATTTTTACGTGCGCATGAATTTCCTGCAGCCGCCGTTCGACAACGCCAAGGCGCGTCAGGCTATGCTTCACCTGATTGATCAGGAGGCCATTATGCAGGCCGCCGGCTTCGATCCGAAATACATCCGCCCTGTCAAGTCAATATTTGGAAACAATACGCCGTATTCCAATGATGAGAACACGGGATGGTACAAGAAGGGGGGTGATCCTGAAAAGGCCAGGCAACTTTTCCAGGAAGCTGGATATACCGGCGAAAAAGTCGTCCTCCTCCAATCCACGGATTGGCCGGCAGCCAGTAAGGCCGCAGAATATCTTGCATTCATCCTGCGAAAGATTGGAGTCAATGTTGAACTCGCGCCGAGTGATTGGGGCGGGGTTGATAAACGCCGTGCAAACAAGGGACCGATTGAGGACGGCGGTTGGAACATGTATATAAGCAATTGGACCGATGCTGAACTCGATAATCCCATCGGTGTGCCTTTGTTCCGCGCCAATGGCGCAGACGCCTATTATGGCTGGCCGAAGAACGATCAATACGAGGCTCTCCGGGCCAAATGGGTAGAACTCGAAACGCTCGAGGAGCGACAGGCACTCGCTCGTGAGATGCAGCGCCTTGCGTGGGACTTTGTTGGCACTGCGATGTTGGGTCAGTCTTTTGAGCCAATCGCTCGCCGAAAATCTCTGACTGGCTTAGTCCATGTTTTGTCGGTTTATTACCCGATGTGGAATATGCAGAAAGTCCCGGCTTGATGGCGGCTTATATTTTTCGTAGGTTAGTTTCGACCATCGCCGTGATGGCGATGGTCGGGATCTTCGTATTCCTGCTTCTCAGGCTGGCACCAGGCGATCCGGCGGCTATGATCGCCGGCAGAAACGCCTCGCCACGGGTGATCGCTGCCATCCGCGAACAGTTGGGCCTGAACGATCCTATGCCGGTTCAGTTTCTACGCTGGGCTCTTGGTATCCTGAAGGGCGACTTCGGCACCTCGATTTTTTCCGGACGACCAGTTATCGAGCTTATCTCGCAGCGGCTTGAACCGACCCTGTCCCTGTCTACCCTGACGATGATCCTTTCGGGAACGGTCGGGGTCTCCTTCGGCATCCTCGCGGCGTGGCGAACCGGCGGTTTCATCGACCGTTTCCTCGCGGCCTTTTCAGCCCTTGGTTATTCCGTCCCGGTGTTTGTCATTGGCTATTTTCTTATCTACTTCTTCGCGATCAGGACACATTGGCTGCCGGTCCAGGAA
>NZ_RZRY01000116.1:0-12895 GCF_003998035.1 Mesorhizobium sp. M2A.F.Ca.ET.039.01.1.1
TTGTCACCCATTGCGACGGCGGCGGCCGCGCCGCTCTCGCTGCCGCCGCAGCGGCCCGGGCCGGCTATCGCGATGTTCGCGCCTATTACCTCAGCTTCGCCGATTGGGCGAAGGATGAAAGCTGCGCGATCATTCGCGATTGAGCGAGCGTGGTCCCGGCGGCTACCAGCGGTAAATTTCGGCGATGGCAGCGGAAATGGCGCGCCCGAAGAGATTCGAACTCCTGACCCCCAGATTCGTAGTCTGGTGCTCTATCCAGCTGAGCTACGGGCGCGCAACAGGCCGTGTGTGACACAAGCCTCGCGTTCCGGTCGAGACGGCCGGCCGCGATGTGGAGTGTTCCCTAACGACTGAATTTGAGAATTGCAAGCCGATCCGGCAAAAGTTTTGTCGCAGGCGGTTCCCCGATGTGGAGGTGTGCCGAGATTCAGGTCAGGCCGAGACGAAAATGGTGGATTCCGAGAACCGGAGCGGAGCGTACTTAAAGTACGTGAGCACCGGAAGCGCAGGAAGCTGTCATTTGCAGGCCGGCATCACCTGAATATCGGTACACCTCAAGCGGGGCGGCGCAAGCCGTTGCGCGCTTGGTCGAGCCGGACCGGCTGGTCGGGGATGGTGACGGCGAAGACGGTGCGGCCGCCGATCGATTCGACAAGCTCGACCGAGCCGCCATGGGCGCGGATCAATTCGTGCGCGATCGCCAGGCCGAGGCCGGTGCCGCCGCTGCGCGCCGAGCCCCGGAAGGCGGCGAACAGGTTCTCGCGCGCCTTGGGGGGCAGGCCGGGGCCGGTGTCGGTGACGGTGATGCGGCTGACGCTGCCGTGACGCTCGGCCGCCACCGCCAGCCGGCGCACAACCGTCCTCTCCGTATCGGCGGCCATCGCCTGAATGGAGTTGCGGCACAGATTGGTGAGCACGCGGAAGAGATGGTCGGAATCGGCGTCCACCTCGAAGGCATGCTCGACGGCGTTGATGAACTCGATGCCTGTCTCGATGTCGAGCAGGCCGTGCACGTCGTCGACCAACTGGCGCAACCTGAGGCGTCGGCGTGACGGCGCCGGCTCCTGCGTGCGGCCATAGGCGAGCACGCCCTCCGAATAGGCAACGGCGCGGTCGAGCGCGCGCACAAGTTTCGGCGCGAAGGATTGCACAGTCGGATCCTTCACCTGGCGCAGGCGGTCGGACATCAGCTGCGCGGAAGCCAGGATGTTGCGCATGTCGTGATTGATCTTGGAGACGGCGAGGCCGAGGTCGGCGAGATGCTTCTGTTCGGAAAGCATCTTCTGCAGCCGGTCCTGCATCTGCGCCAGCTCGCGCTCGGCCACGCCGATCTCGTCGGCGCGCTCGGTCGGACAGATTATGCGCCCGGGATCGTCTGGCGCCTCGGAGAAGGACAGGATCGAGCGCGTCATGGTGCGGATCGGCCCGATCATGATCAGGTCGATCGCCGCATAGACGAGCATTGCGGTGAACAGCGAGATGAGCAGCGAGACGACGGCGACATTGCGCGAGTATCTGAGCATAGCGTCGCGCAGACGGTAATCCGGCATGATCAGCTCGAATTCCTTGTCGCTGTCGCCGACCGGGCCGAAGACGCGCAGCATGCGCTTGCCGCCGAAGAACAAAGTGTCGAGCGCGCCGGTCATGCCGTTGACCAGGCCGACATTGGCGATGTCGATATGCTCGTCGACCTGCGGCGGCATGTCGGAAACGACGAGCAGCCGCGACACGCCGCCGTCGCGCACGGCGATCGCCTTGGCGCCGATCGCCATCAGCACATCGTTCTGGGCATTGTGCGACAGCGCGTTGGGCTCGCCCTGCAACAAAACGATCGACACGGCGGCGGCGGTGCTCAACCGCTCCTTCAGCCAGTTCACCCGGTAGCTGGCGATCCAGGGCAGGAAGATCAGGATTTCGGCCAAAAGCACGAACGCGATGGTGAGCAGAAGAAGCTTTGTCGACAGGCCGCGCGACAGCGGCACCCGGCGCGTCGGGTTTGCCGCCGGGGTTGCCTTCTCGTTCGTGGACAGAGTTTCACTCGTCATTGACGCGCATTCACAAAGGCTTGATCGGGCAAGATTATGCGATTTGCGGCTTTTTTGCCAATTTCATCGTCACCCCGCAAAAAATTGCCTCGCGGCGGGCGGATTGACTTCCAAAAACCTTCTTTCTATAAGCCCGCTCACGCTCGGGCCATTCGTCCCGGCGCGGTTTCGATCGCGCCTAAGCCGGCCCGGCAAAGCTCCTGTTACAGAGTGACAGAATCAAGAAGGGCCGCACCCCGCGGTATTAAAACAAATGAAGCGTACATACCAACCGTCCAAGCTCGTCCGGAAGCGCCGGCATGGTTTCCGTGCCCGCATGGCCACCAAGGGTGGCCGTGGCGTCGTTGCTGCCCGCCGTAATCGCGGCCGCAAGCGGCTCAGCGCCTGAACGAAAGACGAGATCGTTGCCCGCAACCGGCAAGCCAAAGGGGAAAACTCCCGGGCGGCTTCTGAAACGCGCGGACTTCCTGGCTGTGCGCGGCGGCGAGAAACGCCGCGGACGGCTTTTTCTCGTTGAAGTTCTCGACCGCGGCGACGACCTTGCGCCGCGTGTCGGCTACACCGTCACCAAGAAGGTCGGCAACGCCGTGGTGCGCAACCGCGTCCGGCGGCGGCTGAGGGAAGCCGTGCGCGTTCACGCCGCCGATGACATGGCGCCCGGCAATGATTATGTCATCGTCGGGCGTGAAGACGTGCTCGCCACTCCGTTCGGCCAGTTGAAGGCCGAGCTTTCCCGCCGGCTACGCGGCGCACGATAGGCCAAGGGCTTTCGATGGAAAACAACCGCAATTTCTTCATCACCATCGCGCTGTCGGTGTTGATCCTGACGCTCTGGCAGGTGTTCTACATGAACCCCAAGATGGAGCAGCAGCGCGAGCAGGCCCGCATCGAGCAGCAGCGCGTCGAGGCGCAGAAGAAGGAAGCGGGCGGCGGCGCCAATTCCGGCGCGACCGGAACGTCGGCCCCGGCGGCCGGCAGCGTTCCCGGCGCACCCGGCGGTGAAGCGGTGACCGCCGCCAGCCGCGACCAGGCCATTGCCGCCACCAAGCGCGTCAAGATCGACACGCAAAGCCTCGAAGGCTCGATCAACCTGACCGGCGCGCGCCTGGATGACCTGAAGCTCAAGCACTATACCGAGACGGTCGACAAGAATTCGCCCGAGATCGAGCTGCTCAACCCGTCGTCGCTGCCCAACGGCTATTTCGCCGAGATCGGCTTCGTCGGCAACGATGCGACCGGCGCTGTACCGGGCGCGGATACGGTGTGGAGCGTCGAAGGCAATCCGACGCTGACGCCCTCGACGCCGGTGACGCTGACCTTCACCAACGACAAGGGCCTGACGTTCAAGCGCACCATCTCTATCGACAACGAATATATGTTCACCGTTTCCGACACGGTGCAGAATTCGGGAACGGCCGCCGTCTCGCTCTACAATTACGGGCGCGTCACCCGTTTCGACAAACCGGCCGTCGCCAGCACCTATGTGCTGCATGAAGGTCTGATCGGCGTGACCGGCAGCGAAGGGCTTACGGAGTACAAATACGCGGCCATCGAGAAGGACAAGGAAGTCAAGCCAGGCAAATCGACCGATGGCTGGCTCGGCATCACCGACAAATACTGGGCCGTGACGCTTGTGCCGACGGAGAAGCAGCCCTTCCAGCCGAAATTCTCCTATTTCGAATTCAAGGACGGGCCGCAC
Source organism: Mesorhizobium sp. M2A.F.Ca.ET.039.01.1.1 (assembly GCF_003998035.1). NCBI lineage: Bacteria > Pseudomonadati > Pseudomonadota > Alphaproteobacteria > Hyphomicrobiales > Phyllobacteriaceae > Mesorhizobium > Mesorhizobium sp. M2A.F.Ca.ET.039.01.1.1. The sequence continues at coordinate 3,745 of NZ_RZRY01000116.1, forward strand.
AGCCACAGCTATCAGTCAGACTTTCTGTCCGACGCGATCAGCGTCGCGCCGGGACAGTCGACGACGATCGAGTCCGAAATCTTCGCCGGCGCGAAGGAAGTCTCGACCATCAACGCCTATGAAAAGGACCGGCACATCCGCCAGTTCGACCTGCTGATCGACTGGGGATGGTTCTATTTCATCACCAAGCCGATGTTCTGGCTCATCGACACGCTCTACAAATTCTTCGGCAATTTCGGCCTGGCGATCCTCGCCACCACCGTCGTCGTCAAGGCGATCTTCTTCCCCCTGGCCAACAAGTCCTACGCCTCAATGGCGAACATGAAGAAGGTGCAGCCGAAGATGGTCGAGATCCGCGAGAAATACGCGGACGACAAGATGAAGCAGCAGCAGGCGATGATGGAGCTGTACAAGACCGAGAAGATCAATCCGCTGGCCGGCTGCTGGCCGGTGGCGCTGCAGATCCCGGTCTTCTTCTCGCTCTACAAGGTGCTCTACATCACCATCGAGATGCGGCACGCGCCCTTCTTCGGCTGGATCCACGACCTTGCGGCGCCCGATCCGACGTCGATCTTCAACCTGTTCGGCCTGCTGCCCTTCGCGGCGCCCGCCTTCCTGCCGCATATGGGCGCCTGGGCGGTGGTGATGGGCATCACCATGTTCCTGCAGATGCGCATGAACCCGGCGCCGCCGGACCCGACGCAGGCGGCGATCTTCACCTGGATGCCGGTGATCTTCACCTTCATGATGGGCTCGTTCCCGGCAGGCCTCGTCATCTACTGGGCCTGGAACAACACGCTGTCGATCCTGCAGCAGGGCGTGATCATGAAGCGCCAGGGTGCCAAGATCGAATTGTGGGACAATCTGGCGGCGATGTTCCGCAAGAAACCATCGCCGGCGGAATAGAAGGCACCCGACCTTACAAAGCGAACCCCGGCCATTGGCCGGGGTTTTTCGTTGGAGATGCCAACGGGACTGCGCCAACATTCGCGATTGGCCGTGGCTTTACATCCCGGAGCGACGCGCGCAGACCCTTACTATCACGCTAAGGCGTTGTAACGGTTACAGAATTCTGCACCCTCACACTCTGCCGCAAAGGTCACGGAATGGATCCTCGGGTCAGGCCCGAGGATGACGACGTCACGGAGGTTTTCGGTCAATCACCAACGTCGGCGGCATTTTGGGGCAAGGCGATCGCGATGGCTTTTGGAGTTCAGATAACCGGCATGCCTTGATCGCCGTCATCCTCGGGCTTGTCCAGAGGATCTACCGGCCTCTCTGAACTGGACGCGCTACATCCTCCGCATGCGGCGGCGGATGCTCGGGACAAGCGCGGGGATGACGGCATTGCGTTGGCCTTCGCCGATAAACCCATACGTGACCTCGATACACCAGAATGATTTTCGGCAAATTGTCCGAGGCTGGTGAAACTCCGCCCGCCCCCGCTTCGTATGATTCCCGTCCTCCCCAAAAAGGGCCGGGCGGCTTCCGGCGCAGCGACGCCGGTGTTTGGGAGGCTGGTCCGGCAGACCCGGGGTCCCGCGGGCGGCGGGATCCCGGTCCTTTATTCCATGACCGCGCTGTGATCGACCTTGGCCGGGGCGCCGGGCTTGCGCAGCAGAAGCACCAGCGGGATCGCGGCCAAGGACAGGATCATCATCAGCTTGAAGTCGTCGACATAGGAGATGATCGTCGCCTGCAGCGTGACGAGGCCGTCGAGCGCGGCGCGGCCGGCGGCGGTGTAAGGGCTCAGCGCCTGCGAGACCGCCGCATCGCCGAAGGCCGGATTGTAGGGCGTCACATAGGTGGCGATGTTGGCGTGGTTGATCTGCTGGTTCTGCGTCAACAGCGCCGAGACCACCGAGATGCCCACGCTGGAACCGATGTTGCGCGACAGGTTGTAGAGGCCGGTGCCTTCCGCCCGTCGCTCCGGCGCCAGCGTGGCGAAGGTGATGGTGGTGAGCGGCACGAACAGGAAGCCCAGCCCGGCGCCCTGGATGAAGCCGGTGCTGATGATCGTCCATTGCGAGACGTCCGGCGTCCAGCCGGTCATGTCGTACATCGCCCAGGCGGTGATGGCGAGGCCGATGAACAGCAGCCAGCGCGTGTCGACCTTGCCGACCAGCCGGCCGACCAGGAACATGCAGGCCATGGTGCCGAGGCCGCGCGGCCCCATGACGATGCCGGCCGTCACCACCGGGTAGCCCATCAGCGTCTGCAGATAGGGCGTCATCAGGGCCAGCGAGGCGAGATTGGTGATGCCGATGATGAAGATGAAGATCATGCCGACGGCGAAGTTGCGGTCGAGGAACAGCCGCGGGTTCACGAAAGTGTCGCGCGCGGTGAAGGTGTGGACGATGAAGATGTAGAAGGCCGACGCGCAGACCAGCGCCTCGACAATGATCTCGGCCGAGGAGAACCAGTTGAGCTGCTCGCCACGGTCGAGGAACATCTGCAGCGAGGCGATGGCGAGGCTGAGCATGCCGAAGCCCAGCCAATCCAGCCTGGCCTTGAGGTCGAGCTTGGTTTCCTGGACGAACATGGAGACGCCGATAAAGGCCAGCGCGCCGACCGGCACGTTGATGTAGAACACCCAGCGCCAGGAGACGTTCTCGGTCAGCCAGCCGCCGATGACCGGCCCCAGCACCGGGCCGACCATGACCGAGACGCCGAACAGCGCCATGGCCGAGCCGCGCTCCTCGACGCTGTAGATGTCGAGCAGGATCGACTGCGACAGCGGCACGAGCGCCGCGCCGAACAGGCCTTGCAGCAGGCGGAAGCCGACGATCTGCGGCAGCGACTGCGAGAAACCGCACAACACGGAAGCGACGACGAAGCCGGTGATCGCCACCAGAAGGATGCGCTTGCGGCCGAAGCGATTGGCGAGATAGCCGGACGGCGGCGTCATCACCGCGGCGGCCACGATATAGGAGGTGAGCACCCAGTTGATCTGGTCGGCGCTGGCCGAAACGCTGCCCTGGATATAGGGCAGCGCGACATTGGCGATGGTGGTGTCCAGCGCCTGCATGATGACCGCCAGGATGACGCAGGCGGTGATGGCGCCGCGATTGGCGACCACGGGCGCGCCTGTCGCGGAAGCCGTTGTCATGACTTTGGTCCGGATTGCTTGAGGAGGTTGGCGATGAAATCGGGCAGGCCGCGGGCATGGCCGGTGCCGATGTCGACCACCGCGCTCATGCCGCCGCGCAGCGGCGGCTTGCCGTCCGGATCGTCGATCGTCACGCGCATCGGAATGCGCTGCACGACCTTGACCCAGTTGCCCGAGGTGTTCTGCGCCGGCAGCAGCGAGAAGCTGGACGACGATGCAGGGCTGATCGAGCCGACGGTGCCGTGCCAGACATCGCCCGGATAGCCGTCGATGCTGATCGTCGCCTTCTGTCCCGGCCGCACATAGGTGAGCTCGGTTTCCTTCGGCTCGGCGGCGATCCAGATGTCGGTCGACGACACCAGGCTGAAGGCCGGCTGCGAGGCCGGCAGGTATTTGCCGACCTGCAAGGCGTCGACATTGGTGACGATGCCGTCGAACGGCGCCTTGACGACGGAATCGTTGAGGTTGCGCTGCGCGTCGTCCACCGCCGACTGGGCCTGCAGGTAGAACGGGTTCTGCTCGACCGGCTGGCTGGCGTCGCCGCCGAGCTGGGCGAGCATTGCCTGCGCCTGCGCCTTGGCGACGGTCACCTTCTGGCGGGCCGCGATCAGATCGTGCTGGGCGCTGTCGAATGTCGCCTTGGAGGCGGTCGAGGTCTTGAGCAGATCCTGCTGACGCTGGAAGGCGGACTCGTAATAGGGAATGTCGGCCTCGGCCTGGTCGATCGAGGCCAGCGACTGCTGGTAGCTTGCCTGCAGCGTCAGCACCTGGTTGCGCACCGTGCCGAGCTGCGCCTTGGCGCCGGCGAGCGCGGTCTCGAAGGAGGCGGGCCGCAGCCGGAAGAGCACGTCGCCCTTCTTCACCGCCTGGTTGTCGTGCACATCGATCTCGTCGACGGTGCCGGAGACGTCGGTCGACACGCCGAGCGACTGCGCCTGGATATAGGCGTTGTCGGTGGTCATGATCTGGCCGCCGACGACATAGTAGTAGCCGCCGGCCACCAGAGCGACGGGCAGCAGCGCGAACAGGATCGGCCGGGTGAGGCCGCGGCGCGGCTTGGCGGGAGCGGGCGGAGTTACGGTGACGGAAGCCGGCTTCGGCTGCGCCGAAGGCGCCTCCAGCGTCGCCGGCTCCGGCGCCACGGGCGCTTCCAGCTCATCGTCTTCGACGACAGGCGGATTATTGCCGCGCCTTTGCTCGCGCTGGCTGTCCAGGCGAATGACCTGGTCGCTTGCTCTTTCGCCGGCATTTTCTCCGTCGGCGGGCTTTCTGGGTGAGGTTCCTTCAGACATGGACTTTCTCCCGGTCGACGGCCGGCTGGGTGCAGGCCTCGAGCAGATTGGATTTGATCAGGCAAAGGGTTTGCAGCAGTTGCTGCTGCGCGTCCGCGGACAGGCCGGCGAAGGCTTCGTCACGCGTTTTCCGGCCGTTGCTGCGCATCACCTCAATCAATGGATGCGCCTGCGGGGTCAGATAGAGGAGCCACGCCCGGCGGTCGGCAGGATCGGGCCGGCGCTCGATGAAGCCGCGCGCTTCCATCTTGTCGAGCAACCTTGCGAGCGTGATCGGCATGATCTCGATGAGGTCGGCCAGCTTGTTCTGGTGGATGCCCTCATGCACCGAAAGAAAGGCCAGCACCTGCCATTGCGCGCGGGTCAGCCCAAAGGCGCGCGAGCGCTGCTCGAACCACTTCCTGAGCAGGCGCGCGACATCGTGCAGCACGAAGCTGATATTGGGCGAGGAGGGCATGGGAGAACTTCGGGGCCGGCGGACAAACTTTCGTGAGCATGCTTATTATCATCATGCACATAATCCCGCTGGACGCCGAGCGCAAGACCGACTAAGGCGCTTGCTAAAAATATCGCATAGGCCAGAACCCGGCCCGCTCGGCTTGGGTTTTCGGCAAGGACAAGACAATGAACCGGCTCAAGATCACCATGCTGGCGCTGCTCATGGGATACGCTTTTCCGGCCGCCGCGAAGGACGCGGTGAGCTGCGGCGGGGCGGCGATGCTGGGCGGCGCGCAGCTCAACTGCAGCCACGTGCAACCCAAGGCGCCGCCGCAATTCTGCACCTTCAGCTGGGCACTGCACACGATGACCAGCGACCAGAAAATCGTCGAAGGCAGCTTCTCGCTGCCGCCCGGCGCGTCGAACGTCCAGGTCTATCAGGGCAGCGGATTCGACAGCGCCCTTTCCAACCCGATCGTGATCTGCCGCGGCAATCATTGAACAGTTGTGCCGGGGCCGGATCACGTTAGTTTGATCGGACGTTGACCGCGCCGGAACGCATTGTCTTTCTGTTTTTACGCAATTCCGGACGGAAAAACCGCTCACACTTTTCCTGGAATTGCTCTAGCCACGGAGGGACCGCGATGACCGGACCCAATCCCAACATCAAGCATCCGATCGCGACGTATCCGCGCGTCGGCTTCCTGAAGGGGCTGGTGACGTCGCCCAACATCGAGATCGGCGACTTCACCTACTATGACGATCCCGATGGTCCCGACAAATTCGCCCAGAAATGCGTGCTGCACCACTATGACTTCATCGGTGACCGGCTGGTGATCGGCAAGTTCTGCGCCATCGCGGAAGGCGCGCGCTTCATCATGAACGGCGCCAACCATGCCATGTCCGGCTTCTCGACCTATCCGTTCAACATCTTCGGCCACGGCTGGGAGGAAGGGTTCGATCCTGAGACCTGGTCGAAGGAGATCCGCGGCGACACGAACGTCGAAAATGACGTGTGGATCGGCATGGATGCGGTGACCATGCCGGGCGTCAGGATCGGCAATGGCGCCATCGTTGCGGCGAAATCGGTTGTCACACACGACGTGGCGCCTTATGCGATCGTCGCCGGCAATCCGGCAAGGACAGTGAAGATGCGCTTCGACGAATTCACGGTGCGGCGGCTTTTGAAGGCGGCCTGGTGGGACTGGCCGGTCGACAAGATCAGCCGCAATCTCAACGCTATCCGCGGCGTCGACATTGCAAGACTGGAGGCAGCGGCTTGAGCGCACCCGACACGAAAAGCGACAAGATGGCGGTTGATCCGGAGCTGTTCACCCGCGGCTGGATCTTCATCCGCGGCGTGCCATCGATGAAGTTCCTGCCGCCGGAAGGCCCGCCGGAGATCGCCTTCGCCGGCCGCTCCAATGTCGGCAAGTCGTCGCTGATCAACGCGCTGGTCGGACACAAGGGCCTGGCGCGCACCTCGAACACGGCGGGGCGCACGCAGGAGCTCAACTATTTCGTGCCGGACGGGTTCTCCGGCGAAGGCGCCGACCTGCCGCCGATGGCGCTGGTCGACATGCCCGGCTACGGCTATGCCAGCGCGCCGAAGGACAAGGTCGATGAGTGGACGAAGCTCATCTATGAATATCTGCAGGGCCGCGTGACGCTGAAGCGCGTCTATGTGCTGATCGACGCGCGCCACGGCATCAAGGCCAAGGACGAGGAAGTGCTGACCCTGCTCGACAAGGCGGCAGTGTCCTACCAGGTGGTGCTGACCAAGACCGACAAGATCAAGGCCGCCGGCGTGCCGAGGCTGATCGAGGAGACGCTGGCCAAGATCAAGAAGCGGCCGGCCGCTTTTCCCGTGGTCCTGGCGACATCATCGGAAAAAGCCTCGGGTCTCGACGAGTTGCGCGCCGCGATCGTGCTGGTGGCGAACGGCGGCTGACGCCGTCCGCCTGAGGCCGATCAGCCGCGAATCACTCCGTCTCTTCGCGTTCGGGCTCGCGATCGCGCCGGCCGGTGAGGATCTCGCGCTTGCCGACATGGTTGGGGGCGCCGACCAGACCTTCCTTCTCCATGCGCTCGACCAGCGAGGCGGCGCGGTTGTAGCCGACGCCGAGGCGCCGCTGGATGTAGGAGGTCGAGCATTTCTTGTCGCGCTTGACCACCTTGACCGCTTCCTCAAAGAGCGCATCGCCATCCTCCTCGGCGATCGCGCTCTTGTCGAAGACCGGGCCGGCATCGGCCGCCTCTTCAGCCTCCTCTTCGTCGGCGGTGACGGTGTCGAGATATTCAGGACGCCCCTGCGCTTTCAGATGCGCCACGACATGCTCGACCTCGAGATCGGAAACGAAAGGACCGTGCACGCGCGAAATGCGTCCGCCGCCGGCCATGTGCAGCATGTCGCCCTGGCCGAGCAGCTGTTCGGCGCCCTGCTCGCCCAGGATCGTGCGGCTGTCGATCTTGGACGTAACCTGGAAGGAGATGCGGGTGGGGAAATTGGCCTTGATCGTGCCGGTGATGACGTCGACCGAGGGGCGCTGCGTAGCCATGATCAGGTGGATGCCCGCGGCGCGCGCCATCTGCGCCAGTCGCTGGATGGCGCCTTCGATCTCCTTGCCGGCCACCATCATCAGGTCGGCCATCTCGTCGACGATGATGACGATATAGGGCATCGGCGCGAGGTCGATCACGCGTTCCTCGAACAGCGGCTCGCCGGTGCCCTTCTCGAAACCTGTCTGCACCCGCATGGTCACGACCTCGCCCTTGTCGCGGGCGCTTGCCGCGCGCTGGTTGTAGCCGTCGATGTTGCGCACGCCGAGGCGCGCCATCTTGCGGTAGCGGTCCTCCATCTCGCGCACCGCCCATTTGAGCGCCGTGACCGCCTTCTTGGGATCGGTGACGACCGGCGTCAGAAGGTGCGGGATGCCGTCATAGACGGAGAGTTCCAGCATCTTGGGATCGACCATGATGAGGCGGCATTCCTCCGGCTTCATTCGGTAGAGTAGCGACAGGATCATGGTGTTGATGGCGACCGACTTGCCGGAACCGGTGGTGCCCGCCACCAACAGATGCGGCATCTTGGCGAGCTCTGCGATGACCGGTTCGCCGCCGATCGTCTTGCCGAGGCCGAGCGCCAGCTTGCAGGAGGTGTTGCGGAAACCGGCCGATCCGATCAGCTCGCGGAAATAGACCGTTTCGCGCGTCTCATTGGGCAATTCGATGCCGATCACATTGCGGCCCGGCACCACGGCGACGCGCGCCGAGATCGCCGACATCGAGCGGGCGATGTCGTCGGCAAGGCCGATGACGCGGCTGGATTTCACGCCCGGCGCCGGCTCGAACTCATAGAGTGTGACGACCGGACCCGGCCGGACATGGATGATCTCGCCTTTGACGCCGAAATCCTCCAGCACGCTCTCGAGCAGATCGGCATTCTGCTCCATGCGCTCCTGCGACATGTAGAAGCCCTGGCCTTCCGGCGGCATCTGCAGGAGCTCCTCGGAGGGAAGCTCATAGCCGACGGAAGCCGGCAACGGCACGACCTCGCCGGCAATGGGCAAGGAGGGTGCCTGCCTCGCCATCCTTGCGCTTGCCGGTGCCGGAGTCGTGATGGCCTCGGCAGGTATCGGCTGGGCGGCCACTTGGGACGGCGTCGGCGCCGGAGCAGGGCTTATATCCGCCGCGTTGGAGCGCCACTCGATGACCCGATAGAGTGATGTCGCCTCGCCCATGAAGGCGGCGCGAGGCGGCATCGGTCGCGCCGCCGGCGCCGGCATCGGCCTGACGGGCGGCGACACTGGCACTGCGGAGGCCTGGCCCGCTTCATTCAGGCGCGTCCGCGCCAGGCGCTCGGCGAGGAAGGGCATGCCGAATTCGAAGAAGGCGTGATCGGAAAGATAGGACCAGCGCAGTCCGCTCGGGCGCGGCTTTTGTGCCGGAGCGGCGGTGGGCTGGAGCGGCGCAGCGGGAGCGACGGGCGTGGCGGCGGAAGGCGCGATGACCGGTTTCGCTTGCGCCGGCGCCGCGGCTCGAGCCGCAGGAATCGTCCGAACTGAATTGGCTGGCGGCGGAGCCGGCGGTGCAGGCCGGACGGGCTCGCGGGCCGGTGTCCTGGCCGGCGCGGCATCTTCCTGCGGGGCGGCTCGCCGGGCGAGATCGGTGTCCGGTGTGCGGGTGAACCGCACATTGGGCGCAAGGAAAAAATAGTCCTGCCAAGCCGGGCGGCTGAACTCGCCATCGTCCGATTCGCTCGCCGGCGCGACGCGCAACGCGACCACCTGCCCAGTTTGCGTCTGCGGAACCC
>NZ_RZRY01001170.1:0-1298 GCF_003998035.1 Mesorhizobium sp. M2A.F.Ca.ET.039.01.1.1
TCACGGCCGCACGCCGCCTTGCGCCAACGCGCTGGTCAATGCCGGCATCGCGCGTGTCGTTGGCGCTGCCAGCACCTTCTCCACCACCTCGACACCGGCGGCGCGCAGGATGGCGTAGCCTTTGCCGGAGACGCGCGGATCGGGATCGCTGGCAGCGCCAACGACACGCGCGATGCCGGCATTGACCAGCGCGTTGGCGCAAGGCGGCGTGCGGCCGTGATGGGCGCAAGGCTCCAATGTCACATAAGCGGTGGCGCCTCGGGCCAGTTCACCGGCCTCGGCGAGCGCTTCTGTCTCGGCATGCGGGCGGCCGCCCACGGCGGTCACGCCGGTGCCGACGATCATCGGACCGGCGCCGTCGTCGCGCACGATGATGGTGCCGACGGAAGGATTGGTCGAGGTGCGGCCGGCATTGCGGCGCGACAGCCTGATGGCCGCGGCCATGAAACGGCGATCAAGGGCCGCCTGCGCGGCCTCGTCCAGTCGCGGTCCTGCCATGATCAGCCGGCGTCCTCTTCGGTCTTTTCCTCGTCGCCCTTCAACTCGCCCAGCAGCTCGTGAAAATCCCTGGCCTCGCGGAAATTGCGATAGACCGAGGCGAAGCGCACATAGGCGACGTCATCCAGCGACTTCAGCGCCTCCATGACCAGGCGGCCGACCTCGCCTGAAGCGATCTCGGTCTCGCCCGAGCTTTCGAGCTGGCGCACGATGCCGGTGACCGCGCGGTCGATGCGCTCGGGGTCGACATTGCGCTTGCGCACGGCGATCTCGACGGAGCGCAGCAGCTTGTCGCGGTCGAAAGGCACCTTGCGGCCGGACTTCTTGACGACGACGAGGTCGCGCAGCTGGACGCGCTCGAAGGTGGTGAAGCGGCCGCCGCAATCCGGGCACACCCGCCGCCTGCGGATCGCCGCGCCATCCTCGGCGGGACGCGAATCCTTCACCTGCGTATCTTCGGACTGGCAATAGGGGCAGCGCATGGAGAGCCTTGGGTTCGCGATTCTGTGGGCGACAGGCTTAGAGCCTTTTATGCCTCAGAGATAGCGATGCATAAGCAAGATTGCCAGCGGCTTACCCCGCCGGCCGACAGTGTCAGGGCGCGACATCCTTGGTCGAAAACCCGCAGGAGGTGCCGAGATTGCGATAGGCCTTGGTGAAGCCGTCCATCGGGATGCTGGTGACCTGCTGCTTGCCGAAGGTCACGTCGAGCGACGTCACCTTGCGCATGGCGCGCAGCAAAGCAAGGCTGGTCTTGGCCTGGTTGTCGACCATCCAGCTCGGACGGCCGCCCGCGGCCG
>NZ_RZRY01001171.1:0-1296 GCF_003998035.1 Mesorhizobium sp. M2A.F.Ca.ET.039.01.1.1
GGCACATCCAGTCTTGCGGGTCCGCGAACCGCGGCCCGGTGACCGATGCCGTTACGAAGCCATCCAGCGCCGACATGGTCCGCACCAGCGCCATGTCATGCTGCCAGGGGGAGCGGCATCTCGTGGCGGCGCACCCAGTTCCACGGCATCAGTTCGTCCCAGCGCGAGGCTGGCCAGTCGTTCTGGATGCGCTCGATGACATCGGCCATGTAGGTTCGGCATCGACGCCGCAGAGCTTGCAGGTCTCTATGATGCTGAGCACGACCGCTGACCGCTCGGCCGCGGCGAAGCTGCCCGAGAAAAGCCAATTGCACCGACCGACCGTAAAACCACGAATGGCGCGCTCCGCAATCAGGTTGTCCGGCTCGAGCTGGCCATCGTAGAGGAAGCGGTTGGACGCGCGCCATCGCTTGGTGCCATAGGCGAAGGCCTTGGCGATATCGGCATGGCGCGACAAACCGTTGGCCTGGCGCATGAGCTGTCGTCGCAGCGCGCGGACCAGGGGTCATGTCCGCCTTCGTCGTTCTGCCAATCGCGCGGCGGGCGCGAGCCGGTATCTCTTCCTCGATCCGGTAGATCGCCTGGATACCGGCCATCGCCGTCGTGCTGAGCTCGGTCGGCTGGCATCGTGAACGTCGAATATCTTGCGACGCAGATGCGCCAGGCAGGCGGCTTCCCGAATGGCGCCGCCTCTGTAGAGCTGATTGTAGCCGGTGAATCCGTCGGCCTGCAGCGTGCCGGCAAATCCGGCGAGTTCGGTCATCACGCTCTCGCCGGCGCGGCCCATGGTGGCGCGATACCAGGCGATCGGCGGCTCCTGCGAACCCGAGTTGCGGTCGTCGGCGACGTAAACCCAAAGCGCGCCCTTGTGCGTCGTGCCGGCGCCGGGCGCCAGGATCGGAAGTCGCGTGTCGTCGGTATGAATCTTGGTGCGGGTGCGGCCGATCTCACGAAGGCGATTGTAGATCGGGTCGAGCAAGGCGGCGGCGTAGCCGGCGCTGCGCGCAAGCGTGGATCGCTCGATATCGACGCCCTTGGCGGCCATCATCTGCGCTTGGCGGTAGTACGGCAGATGATAACCCCACTTGGCCATCATGATATGGGCGAGCGCGGCATAGCTGAGCTTGCCCCGTGCAATGGCCTTGGCGGGTGCCGGCGCCTGAATGATTTTATCGCAGGTCCGGCAGCTGTACTTGGGTCGAACGGTCTCGATCACCTGCCAGGCCTGGGCGACGAGGTCGAGCATCTCCTCGCTATCTTCGCCCATGGCGCGCAGATCGCCGCCGCAGCCTGGGC
>NZ_RZRY01001172.1:0-1294 GCF_003998035.1 Mesorhizobium sp. M2A.F.Ca.ET.039.01.1.1
AATCCTGCTCAACCGCAGCACCCGCGTCATCGTGCAAGGCTTCACCGGCAAGATCGGCAGCTTCCATGCGGAAGACATGAAGCGCTACGGCACCAAGCTGGTCGGCGGCGTCACCCCCGGCAAGGGCGGCCAGACGCATCTCGGCCTGCCGGTCTTCAACACCGTCAAGGGCGCGGTGCGCGAGACCCGCGCCGAGGCGAGCATCGTCTTCGTGCCGCCGCCCTTCGCCGCCGATTCGATCATGGAAGCGGCGGATGCCGGGATAAAGCTCTGCGTCTGCATCACCGACGGCATCCCCTCGCAGGACATGATGCAGGTCAAGCGCTACATGCGCCGCTACCGCTTCGAGGACCGCATGCGCCTCGTCGGCCCGAACTGCGCCGGCGTCATCACGCCCGGACAGGCGCTAATGGGCATCATGCCGGGCAGCATCTATCTGCCGGGACGCGTCGGCATTGTCGGCCGCTCCGGCACGCTGGGCTATGAAGCCGCATCGCAGATGAAGGCGCTGGGCATAGGTGTGTCGACCAGCGTCGGCATCGGCGGCGATCCCATCAACGGCTCGTCCTTCAAGGACATTCTGCAGCTCTTCGAGCGCGACGACGACACCGACGCCGTGGTGATGATCGGCGAGATCGGCGGCCCGCAGGAAGCCGAAGCCGCGATCTGGGCGCGCGACAACATGCGCAAACCCCTGATCGCCTACATCGCCGGGCTCTCCGCCCCGAAAGGCCGCCGCATGGGCCATGCCGGCGCGATCATCTCGGCGTTCGGCGAATCGGCCCAGGAAAAGGTCGAGATCCTCAAGGAAGCCGGCGTCGTCATCGTGCCGACCCCCGCCTCCTTCGGCGAAGTGGTGGCGGACACGCTGGCGCGGACGAAGAAGGCGGCGTGATCCAGCCCGAGCTTTTGAACCGGCTAGGAATACCAGGCGGTGGCGCGGTCTTCATGACCCGCCGCCGCTTTTCGTTTGGCAACGAGCACCGCAGGCAGCAACGACAACAGTCGCCGGGTAGCGCTAATTCCAAGGCCTTTGGAGAAGGTTTGGTGCGGTCGAGAAGACTCGAACTTCCACGGGTTGCCCCACAGCGACCTCAACGCTGCGCGTCTACCAATTCCGCCACGACCGCACGTGGTAGGAGCCGGAACCTTCCGGCCCGGGGCCTGTAGCAAATCGTTTCCGGCGAAACAAGTGCGCTGAGCGGAATATTCGTCGCTCATTTGCACAACCCTCTACGGCCCAGCTTCACACCGGTGAAACTGGACGTTTTGGCCGATTGCCGCCATATGAGAG
>NZ_RZRY01001173.1:0-1293 GCF_003998035.1 Mesorhizobium sp. M2A.F.Ca.ET.039.01.1.1
CTCAAGCACCAAGGACAGCCACAAGGGAATAGCCGACGTCACCAAGACATGGAGCGAGAAGGAACTCTTGCCCTACAAGGACTTGATAGCTTCCGGCGACGTCGACATGGTCATGGCCGCGCACGTGATAAACGCGAAGCTCGCCTTCTCGCCCGAGATCCCCGCCTCGCTTTCCCGCAAGACGCTGACCGACCTCCTCCGCGACACCCTGCATTTCGACGGCGTGGTCATAAGCGACGACATGCAGATGCAGGCCATCACGGACAACGTCAGCTTCGAGGAATCCGTGCTCAGGGCGGTAAGGGCGGGGAACGACATCCTGATATTCGCCAATGACAAACATCCGGACCCGGCAATCCCGGAGAAGATCGCCGCGCTGCTTTCCGAAGAGGCGCGGAAGAATCCGGAGATGCTCGAGCGCATCAAGAACGCCTATGAGAACGTGATGCGCCTGAAAAGGAAGCTGGGGACGGCCGTTTCCGAGGGAACGCCCGTGATCAAGGAACGATAGCGGCCAGGGATGCGCGGACCCTTCAAGCTCGAACGAGGCATTTTGGCGCGCGCGGCCCGGAACGCGGCCACGGGACTCCGTATCGCCGCGGTGGCCGCCGCGGCGCTGTCTTCCGGAGGTCCGGCGCAGGCGCAGCCCGACGGCGGGCTTCTCGACTATCCTCAGACCTCGCTCGACGGCAGGGTCAGCGCGAACATGACGGTCCCGCTCGAACGCTGCGCGGAAATCTGTTCCTCGCGATCCGGGTGCGTGGGTTTCGACCATGCCTCCGGGTCCGGTATCTGCAGGCTGTTCGAGACCGTGGTCGGGGCCGCGGCGGACCCTTCGCGGCGCGCCGGCGCACGCAGCCTTGTGCCGGGGTACCATGCGCCCGCCAACGCGCCCGCGAGCGATGGCGAGGCGGAACAGCTCAGCCGGGCCTGGGCATGCCCGCCCGCCAGCGAAACCTCCAACAGGCTGCACCTGTCATGGAACGTGTATTTCGACAGGAGTTGGCGGAAGGCGGGCAGCGAAGCCGTGTTCGTCGACAGGCGGGTCCAGACCGTCCGCAACGCGGACTCGCGGGACGCCACGACCATCTCGCTAGAAACGGCTTTCCAGGTCGACTGGACGAGGCTCGGCTCGGTGGAGGTCGACCGGAACCTGCTCGCCCTCGATTGCGCCGGCGGCGACAGCTGCATCCGTGCCCGTTCCTCCACCAGCCTGTCGACGGACTGCCGCGGCTTCTGCGGGGGGCAGCCCTGGACCTCGGAGGCAAGCTCGAGCCGGCAGAGGCTCCGGTT
>NZ_RZRY01001174.1:0-1286 GCF_003998035.1 Mesorhizobium sp. M2A.F.Ca.ET.039.01.1.1
GTCCGGCAGCGATTGGGTGGTGCGGCACGGCCCGCAGCACGATTTCTTCGTCAATCTCGGCAGCCGCGTGAAGGAGCGGCATGTGCTGCCGGGCTTCTTCCACGATACGCTCGGCGAGCGCGACCGCGCCAAGGCGCTCGACCTGATCCGGCCGTTCATCGAAGGGCAATTTGCTTCGCCGGCCGAAGCCATCGACCTGAAGCAGGCGGACATCGCCGGCTACACGCGCGACGAGGCCGACAGGCTCGCCTCGCCGCTGGATCTTCTGTCGCCCAGGGGCCTCTATTGGGCCATGAGCCGCGCCTTCATCCGCATCGGCAGCTGGTTCTCGCGCGGCATGAAGATCGGCGTCGGCACCGGTTTCGATTCCGGCTCGACGCTGGACCATGTCTACGAGAACGAGGCGCGTGGCCTCGGGCCAATCGGCCGCATGGTCGACAGGACTTTTCTCGACGCCATCGGCTGGCGCGGCATCCGCCAGCGCAAGCTCAACCTCGAGGAGCTGATCGGTTCGGCGCTGGCAACGCTGAAGGCGGCCGGACGTCCAGGCCACATAATCGACATAGCCGCCGGGCACGGCCGCTACGTGCTCGACGCCGTCGGCAAGAGCGCCGAGCAGCCGGCCAGCGTGCGGCTGCAGGACTATTCCGACATCAATGTCGAACTCGGCCGCAAGCTGATCGCCGATCGGCAATTGCCGGCCGGCGTCTCGTTCCGGCGCGCCGACGCCTTTGACGACGCCGGGTTGGCCGCGCTGAACCCGGCGCCGGATCTTGCCATCGTCTCCGGCCTTTACGAGCTCTTCTCGGATAATGCGTTGATCGCCCGCTCGCTCGGCGGCTTAGCCCAGGCGATGCAGCCGGGCAGCTTGCTGATCTACACCAACCAGCCCTGGCACCCGCAGCTCGAGATGATCGCCCGCAGCCTGACTTCGCATCGCGGCGGCCAGGCCTGGGTCATGCGGCGGCGCACGCAAGCCGAGATGGACCAGCTGGTCGAAGCCGCCGGCTTCGAGAAGCTCGACCAGCGCATCGACCAATGGGGTATCTTCACCGTCTCGCTGGCAAGGCGGGTTTAGGACCGTCCACGCATGCCCGCCAGCGCCGAGCCCCCGCCACTTTCAGCCAGCGCAGCCGCCGAACCCTACGGACGTGTCGTCCTTCGGGCGGCGCTGTGGCTCGCCTTCCTCGCGCCGTTCTTCTATTCGACCTATGGCTTCGCCAACTGGCTGGCCTCGAAACGCAATCAAGTCGGCAGCATCGTGTTCTCGTGGGAACATCACGTTC
>NZ_RZRY01001175.1:0-1285 GCF_003998035.1 Mesorhizobium sp. M2A.F.Ca.ET.039.01.1.1
CCTCGCGCCTTCGATGAGAGGATCATGGCATTGGCATGTATTCAATAAAATCGAATTGTTTTTGAGAAACGATTCGATATCATCGAAGTATGGAAACGCTCGATCTCGACTTACTGAAGACCTTCCTCGCTTTCGTCGAGGGCGGCTCGCTTGCCAAGGCCGCATCCGCCGTTGGCCGCACGCCGTCGGCTGTGACCGCGCAGATGCAGCGGCTGGAGGAGATCGTCGGCGAGCCGCTGCTCATCCCGCAGGGCAGGGGACGCGGCCTGACACCGGCCGGCGAGGATCTTGTCGGCCATGCGCGCCGCATCCTTGCCGTCCACACCGAGGCGTGGTTGGCGCTGAAAGGCGCGCGCGCCGGCGGCCGCATCGCCATCGGCACGACGCAGGATTTCGCCGACCACGGCCTGCCGGATCTTCTAAGGGCCTTCGCCGCCAGCCACCCGCGTGTGCGGATCGAGCTGCGTGTCGGTCGCTCCCTGGAGCTCGGTTCGGCGCTGCAGGCCGGCCAGCTCGACCTCGCAATCTCCATGCGCCATGTCCCGACGCCAGATGAAACGGCCGTGGTCAGCGAGCCGATGTTGTGGCTCTGCTCGGAAAAAGGCCTGGCGACGCTGCAGGAAGCCGTGCCGCTGGCGCTGCTCGATCCCTATTGCGGCTTCAGGGAGGCCGCGCTCAACGCGCTCGATGCCGCCGGACGCCGCTACCGCATCGCCGCCGGCAGCGCCAGCCTTGCCGGCCTGCGCGCCGCGGTCGATGCCGGCATCGCGCTGACGCCGCGCACCCGGCGCTTTGCCCATTCGGGCATTGTGGAGGCGCCATACGAGCACGACCTGCCGCCATTGCCGATGGCCGACTTCGCCATCCGGCTCGGTCGCGAAGCTCCGCGCCCGGCGCGGGATCTGGCGGAGCTGCTGGGCGATGGCCTCGCCCTGCCGTGGTGATGGGCCAGGAAGTCCCAAAGAAAAAGCCGACCTTTTTGCGGGTCGGCTTCTAGTCGGACGGGTCGAGGGGTTTGGGGGGACTTGGGGGGGTGACCCGTCGACCTAACAATGCCTGAGCCGGATGATGGTTCCGTGATTGGCAAAAATATTTTTACGAGCGCGCCGATTTGGCCTTCAGCCAGTCGCGGCCCGCATGGGCAAAGACCGCGCAAAGCACGATGGCGCCGCCGATGACGCTGGCCACGGGCGGAGCTTCGCCGAGGAAGATCAGGGCAAACAGGATGGCGAACGGCACCTCGGCAGAGCCCAGCAGGCCGGATTCGGCGGCAGGCATAAGCCGC
>NZ_RZRY01001176.1:0-1284 GCF_003998035.1 Mesorhizobium sp. M2A.F.Ca.ET.039.01.1.1
GCACACAATGCGCCGAGCAATGGCGGCGAGGCCGGCGCCAAGCCCGCCGAAGAGGCAAGGCCGGCAAGCGAGCCTGTCGCCAGCGAGCCGGCGCCGGTCGCCGGCGAAGCTCCCGGCGAGCCTGTGACCGCCGACGCGAACAACTGACACAAACGCCATTTCAGGCATTGCAGACGGCGGGGATCTTTCTCCGCCGTTTTCGTTCGCGCGCGGCTAAAGCGCGTCACGGCACGCTTTAGCTCTCTTTGCTCGATGCATGTCGCTTGGCCCAAAAGCGCCGCGCGCTTTTGGGGCGACATGCAGTGGAATATTCTGCTTTGATCGACGTCAAGGCGTCTTGAGGGACCGCACCCCATACACCATATCTCGGCTGAACAGGGCTCGGCTCCTATGAGCGGGTCCGTCACCGCAATCTGATCCGGTGCCGCAAAGCGGGCCGGTGACGGAAGGAGACAGATATGAATCTTGAAAAATACTCGGAGCGCGTGCGCGGCTTCATCCAGTCCGCGCAGACCATGGCGCTCTCGCGCAACCATCAGCAATTCACACCTGAACATATGCTGAAGGTGCTCGTCGACGATGACGAGGGCCTTGCCGCGTCCCTGATCGAGCGCGCCGGCGGCAATGCTCGCGACGTCAAGCTCGGCGTCGAGACGGCGCTCGAGGCCATGCCCAAGGTCGAAGGCGGCAATGGCCAGCTCTATCTTGCCCAGCCGCTCGCCAAGGTGTTCTCGACCGCCGAGGACCTGGCCAAGAAGGCCGGCGACAGCTTCGTCACCGTCGAGCGGCTGCTCCAGGCGCTCGTCATGGAGAAGTCGGCCAAGACCGCCGACATCCTGTCCAAGGCGGGCGTCACCGCGCAGGCGCTCAACCAGGCTATCAATGATATCCGCAAGGGCCGCACCGCCGACTCGGCCAGCGCCGAGCAAGGCTATGACGCGCTGAAGAAATACGCGCGCGACCTGACAGCCGACGCCCGCGCGGGCAAGCTCGATCCGGTCATCGGCCGCGACGACGAGATCCGCCGCACTATCCAGGTGCTGTCGCGGCGCACCAAGAACAACCCCGTGCTGATCGGCGAGCCGGGCGTCGGCAAGACGGCGATCGCCGAGGGCCTGGCGCTGCGCATCGTCAATGGCGACGTGCCGGAATCGCTGAAGGACAAGCAGTTGATGGCGCTCGACATGGGCGCGCTGATTGCCGGCGCCAAATATCGCGGCGAGTTCGAGGAGCGGCTGAAGGCCGTGCTCAACGAGGTCACCTCGGCCAGCGGCAACATCATCC
>NZ_RZRY01001177.1:0-1283 GCF_003998035.1 Mesorhizobium sp. M2A.F.Ca.ET.039.01.1.1
ACCAGACATAGCGCGCCGCAAGCACCTCCGGCACGCGATCGATGCCATGCGTTCCGAACGGCCCGCAGCGTGAGATTCTGAACAGCCCCATCCAGCCGCCGGCCCACAGGCCATGGCGGGCGATCGCCTCATGCGCGTATTCGGAGCAGGTCGGCAGGTGCCGGCAGCTGTTGCCGACAAAGCCTGAAAGCGTCAATTGATAAAGGCGCACGAGCGACGTGCCGAGGATGCGCCCGGGCGTCTTGCGCCATGGCCCCGGCCAATTGCGTCCCTGCTGGATCGGCCGGTGCGTATTTCCGTGATGGTCGCCCATCGCTCCCCAGCCTGTTTCACTGCGCGATAGATGTGGGCTTCGACGCTGAAACGCAATGCTTTGCCCTCAAGGCCTGGAGCGCCGGATGGGATGGCTGCCGGTCCATGGGCGATGGTGAGCGGGAAGATCGCGGCGGTCATGGCGGCCGTCGCGCACGACTCCACCATGCCATTGGAAGGTCGCTATCCGTACCACGTCGCTGAAAATGGCCAGGAACTCGTTCATGGCAGGTCTCCTTTGACACGGATTAGACTGCCGCTGGCCTTCCTCCTCAAACGAGTATAATTTCCGCCTCGGATAACTTGAGGTTATGCGAATGAAGCGGAGCCGCCTGCCGCTGATGGCATTGAGAAGCTTCGAGACGGCCGGCCGGCATAAGAGCTTCAGCCGGGCGGCAGAGGAGCTTTATGTCTCACAGGCCGCGATCAGCCGGCAGATACGCGAGCTCGAGACCTTTCTGGGAAGACCGCTGTTCCTACGTCTCCATCGCCGTGTCGAACTGACGGATGCGGGCCATCGGCTGCTCGGCCGATTGGTGAGAAGCTTCGACGATATCCACCGCGTGCTTTCCGAGCTCACGGCCTCGCCAGCCCAAGCCGTCGTGCGCGTCAGCGTCGAACCGTCGCTCGCCGCCGTGTGGCTGGTGCCACGGCTCAATCGCTTTCGCCAGTTGCGGCCCGATATCGACGTTTCCCTCGAAGTCGATCCACGGCCGATCGAGTTCCGCAGCGATCAGCCCGAGCTCGCCTTGCGCTTCAGCGCGCACGCCACATCGTGGCCGCGCAGCGAGGCCGAGCGCCTGGCCTCAACCGTCGATTCACCGGTCCTGTCGCCGGCGCTGCTTGCCGCCGGCCCTCCCCTGGAAAAGCCGATCGACCTTCGCCATTACACGCTGCTGCACGAGGAAAACCGCCAGGGCTGGGCGCGCTGGTTCCAGGCGGCCGGCGTGCCCGCCGAGGCGGTCCCCGCG
>NZ_RZRY01001178.1:0-1280 GCF_003998035.1 Mesorhizobium sp. M2A.F.Ca.ET.039.01.1.1
GGGTGTGCTTTCGCTGGTCCATCAGGACGGCGGCGATATCGGCGGCTTCCAATGCGTGCCCTATCTGTTCGAACATTTCGACGAATGGGTGAAGACTCAACCCGCCGACCGCGATCCGCATCATCCGGATATGAGAGGGATCGAGGACAGGATCGAGAAGCTCGAGCTCTTCCCTGGCGACCTGATGATCTTCAACTCGCTTCTGGCGCATGGCGGGGCGCCGAACACGTCCGACGACAAGGTGCGAATGGCCCAGTATATCTCCATTTTCCCCGCCGATGAGAGCAATCTTGTCGAGCGCGAGGCGCGAATCCGCTCTTGGCGCGAACGCGAGGCGCCGCAGCGCGCCGGCTTTGCCGGCGATCCGCGCAGCTGGGAGAAGAAGCATGCCGAGACGGCAAAGCTGACGCCGCTCGGCGAAAGGCTGCTGGGGGTGGTCAGTTGGAACGGGTAACGTCGGGAGATTGATATGGCGACGGTTCCGCCGTCCTGCATCGGCTGTTCGGCGGACTGGTGGGCGATGACGGGCTCGAACCGCCGACATCTTCGGTGTAAACGAAGCGCTCTACCAACTGAGCTAATCGCCCGCTTGAGCGCGGACCTTTAAGCAGTTAGGGCCGCGTTCGCAAGGCCAAATGAACAGACCGGTGCGCCCGCCATCAGGCGGATTTCCCCAGCCTCGACGCCGTTGTCAAAAAACCTTCTCCTGTTTGTTGTTATGCTTGAATGCCGCGCTTGACACCTGCAAACGAACCCCTTATCCACCGCCCCAACGACGAACACGCCTGACACGTGCTCGTCAGTGCGCGGGTGTAGCTCAGTCGGTTAGAGTGCCGGCCTGTCACGCCGGAGGTCGCGGGTTCGAGCCCCGTCACTCGCGCCATCATCCTTGACAGGATCAATCGGAAAATCGGCTTATCCGGCGCATTTAACGCGCGTGCGGGGCTGTATTAAGCGGCAGTGGGGCCCCTGCGGGGCCGCCACCTTGTCGAGGGCTCAGGTCGCTACTGCCTGACGTAGCAGCGTTTGTGAGCGCCTGGAGCGGGATCATCGCCGAAAGCGTCGTTGCTGCAGCGAACGCCGTTCCTGAAGACGTCCTGCGTGTATTGGCCACGTGCGCCGTATCTGACCATCGCGCGGCCGCGGAAATCGCAGAACTCACCCTCCCTGGCGCAGGCGATCCATTCGCCGCGGTCCGGGCGCGAGCCGTAGTCATCGTCCCCGTAATCATTGTCATCGCCATAGCCGCCGCCACGCGCCACGAAATAACAGGCCTTTTC
>NZ_RZRY01001179.1:0-1275 GCF_003998035.1 Mesorhizobium sp. M2A.F.Ca.ET.039.01.1.1
GCGCCAGGAAGGGCAGGAGATCGACCTTTTCTTGAAAGGCGAGACCGTTCTCGACCAGCTGCTTGATCCACTGGTCGAGCGCAATGGCGATCCCGACCAGCAGGGCATAAGGGGACCAGGATTTCACTTATTAGTCCTCATCGCGTCTCGATCGTGTCGAGCTTCAAGGCGCCACGCCTTATCTCGAACAGCATCACGCCGGTGGCGACCGCCAGATTGAGGGAATCGGCGCGGCCGGCCTGGGGGATCCGGAGCAGCCGGTCGCAGCTCTCGGCGAGGCTGTCGGGCAGCCCCTGCTGCTCGTTGCCCATCAGCAACAGAACCGGCCCTCTGGAAAAATCGACGGACCGATAGTCGACCGCGCCCTTGAGGTGCGTTCCGACGACCAGCCCCGAAAAATCGCGCCGCCAGGCGAGGAAAGCCTGCTCGGTTGCTCTCGCGACCGGCACGGCGAAGATCGACCCCATGGTGGCGCGCACCGTCTCCAGCGAGAACGGATCGGTGGTGTCGCCGACCAGGATGACGCCCTTGGCGCCGACGGCGTCGATGGTGCGGATCACGGTGCCGAGATTGCCGGGGTCGCGGACCCGGTCGAGCGCCACCCAGACATCGCCGTCCCTGGCGCGGATATCCTTCAGCGGCACGGTTTGCTGGGCGAAGACGCCGACCACCATTTGCGGATTTTCACGCCGGGTAATGGCCGCAAGCACCTTTTCGGAGACCTCCAGCACCGTGCCGCCGGCGGCGACGGTCCGCGCGGCGACCTTTTCGACGGCGGCGTTGCCGCGTCCGGCCTTGGCGAAGACCAGAGTCCTTATCGACCAGCCGAGGTCGAGGGCATCGATGACCAGCTTCAGGCCCTCGGCCATGAAGGCGTTCTGCTGATCGCGGAATTTCTTCAGCGCCAGTGCCTTGATGTCCTTGACCAGCGGATTGGCGAGGCTGGTGACTTCCTTGACCTGCCCGACAGGGCGAGCGCCGTCGTGTGCGTTCATTTCAAGCCACCCAGCGCGAGAACAGCGAGGTCGACAGCGCGCGGCCGGCGGATTTCTCGCGAATGATCAATTCGCCGGATTCGACTGTGCCACCCATGCCGACGAAGGTATCGCGCATCAGCGCATGGATGGCGAAGAAGGAGGCGCGGATCGAATAGGCGGTGAGGACGACGGCCAGCGGCTTCGGCGTCAGGATCGAGCGGCAGAGGTCGGTAAGGCCCGGCAGGTCCTCGAACAATTGCCAGACCTCGCCCTTGGGACCGCGGCCATAGGCGGGCGG
>NZ_RZRY01000117.1:0-12733 GCF_003998035.1 Mesorhizobium sp. M2A.F.Ca.ET.039.01.1.1
CTCAAGCTGATCGCCGATGCCGGCCTGGTCGGGCTGCCCAATGCCGGCAAGTCGACTTTCCTGGCCGCCGTCACCGCGGCCAAGCCGAAGATCGCCGACTATCCGTTCACCACGCTCTATCCCGGCCTTGGCGTTGCCCGCATCGACGGCCGCGAATTCGTGCTGGCCGACATTCCAGGCCTGATCGAGGGCGCGCATGAAGGCGTCGGCATCGGCGACCGATTCCTCGGCCATGTCGAGCGCACGCGCGTGCTGCTCCACCTGGTGTCGGCGCAGGAGGAAAATCCCGGCAAGGCCTACAGGACGGTGCGCGCCGAGCTCGAGGCCTATGGTCATGGGCTGACCGATAAGGTCGAGATCGTCGCGCTTTCCCAGGTCGATATTCTCGACGCGGAGGCCCGCAAGAAGAACGCGGCCTCGCTGAAGCGCGCCGCCGGCCGCGCGCCGCTGCTTCTGTCGGCCGTCACCGGCGAAGGCGTCGAGGCCGTGCTGCGGGCGCTGATGGCGGTGGTTGCCGAATCTCGCGATGCCGTGCCGGCTCCCGTCGAGACGCGCTGGCAAAACCCATGAAATCGCTGAAATCATACCGGCGCGTCACGGTGAAGATCGGCTCGGCGCTGCTCGTCGACCGCGCGACGGGCTTGAAGCGCGACTGGCTGACCTCGCTTGCCGACGACATCGCGGTGCTTGCCAATGCCGGCGCCGAAGTGCTGGTCGTTTCGTCCGGCGCCATCGCGCTCGGGCGCACCATTCTCGGTCTCGGCAAACGCGCGCTGAAGCTCGAGGAGAGCCAGGCCGCCGCCGCCGTCGGCCAAATCGCGCTTGCCGGCGCCTGGTCGGACGCGCTCGGCAAGGATGGGCTGAAATCCGGCCAGATCCTCCTGACGCTTGGCGACACCGAGGAGCGCCGCCGCTATCTAAACGCGCGCGCGACGATCTCGACGCTGCTCAAGATGAAGGCGGTGCCCGTCATCAACGAGAACGACACGGTAGCCACCTCGGAAATCCGCTACGGCGACAATGACCGGCTGGCGGCGCGGGTGGCGACGATGATGGGCGCCGATCTTCTGGTGCTGCTCTCCGACATCGATGGGCTCTATACGGCGCCGCCGGCCAAGGACCCCGAGGCCAAATTCATTCCGGTGGTCGATCGCATCACGCCCGACATCGAGGCGATGGCGGGCGCCGCCGCGTCCGAGCTGTCGCGCGGCGGCATGCGGACAAAACTCGACGCCGGCAAGATCGCCAACGCCGCCGGCACGGCCATGATCATCACCTCGGGCACCAGGCTGTCGCCGCTGATGGCGATCGAGCGCGGCGAGCGCGCGACCTTCTTCAAGCCGAGCGCCAATCCGGTGAAGGGCTACAAGACCTGGATCGCCGGGCAGCTCGAGCCGGCCGGTCGGCTCACCGTCGACGCCGGCGCCATCGGCGCGCTGAAGTCGGGCAAGTCGCTGCTGCCGGCCGGCGTGAAACTGGTCAGCGGCAATTTCTCGCGCGGCGACACGGTGGCGATCCTGTCGCCCGAGGGTCGCGAGATCGCGCGCGGGCTGGTTGCGTATGACGCCGCGGATGCCGTAAGGATCGCAGGTCTGAAGACGGCCGAGATCGAAAACGTGCTCGGCTATGAGGCGCGTTCGGCGATGATCCATCGCGACGACCTTGTGGTAAGCGTCGCCGGCGACCACGTATTGGCCGACGACTAAGTATTGAACGACGACGGGCGGAGGATGACCATGCTGAAGCTGCATGAAAGATCCGGCGAAGACACGATTGCGCTGATGGCCGATATCGGCCGTCGCGCCCGCGCTGCCGCCCGACCGTTGGCCGTCGCTTCCACCGCAGCCAAGAACGATGCGCTTATCGCCATGGCGGACGCGATCCTGCGCAACGAGCAGGCGATCCTCGAGGCCAATGCCATCGACGTGTCGATTGGCGAGGAGGCCGGGCTGTCCGGTTCCTTCATGGACCGGCTGAAACTGACGCCTGCGCGCATCAAAGCAATGGCAGACGGCATTCGCGAGATCGCCGCGCTCAAGAATCCGGTTGGTGACGTCATCGCCGAATGGGACCGGCCGAACGGGCTGCATATCGAGCGCGTGCGCACGCCGCTCGGCGTCATCGGCGTCATCTATGAGAGCCGGCCGAATGTGACGGCGGATGCCGGCGCGCTCTGCCTCAAGGCCGGCAATCCGGTGATCCTGCGCGGCGGTTCGGATTCGCTCAATTCATCCTCGGCTATCCATGCCTGCATGGTCGAAGGGCTGAAGGCCGCCGGCTTGCCCGAGGATGCTATCCAGCTGGTGCCGACCACCGACCGCGCCGCCGTCGGCGAGATGCTGAAGGGGCTTTCGGGAAACCTCGACGTCATCATCCCGCGCGGCGGCAAGAGCCTGGTCGGGCGCGTGCAGACCGAGGCGCGGGTGCCGGTCTTCGCGCATCTCGAAGGCATCTGCCACCTCTATATCGACCGCTCGGCCGATCTCGACATGGCAGTGAAGATCGCCGTCAACGCCAAGATGCGGCGCACCGGCGTCTGCGGCGCGGCCGAGACGCTTCTGGTCGACCGCGCTGTGGCCTCCACGCATCTGGTGCCCATCCTCGAAGCGCTGCGGGCCGCCGGCTGCGAGATCCATGCCGACCAAGAGGTGCTGCGGGCTTTTTCCGAAGCCAGCCCAGCAACTGACGCCGACTGGGTGACGGAATATCTCGACGCCATCATCGCGGTGAAGCTGGTCGACGGCGTCGGCGAGGCGATCGAGCATATCGAGACCTTCTCGTCGCACCACACAGAGGCGATCATCGCCGAGGACGCGCAGGCGGTGGAAAAATTCTTCAACGAGATCGACTCGGCCATCCTCCTGCACAATGCCTCGACACAGTTCGCCGATGGCGGCGAGTTCGGCATGGGCGCCGAGATCGGTATCGCCACCGGCAAGATGCATGCGCGCGGGCCGGTCGGCGTCGAGCAGCTCACCTCGTTCAAATACCGCGTGCGCGGATCGGGACAGGTGAGGCCTTGACCTTTTTCGCCCGGCAGGCCTGAGGGAGGCCAAGGCGAATGCTTTCGCAAGCCGAGCAGACTGTCCCGGCCCGTTACTTTCGCATGCCGCACGCCGCCAGGGGCCTGACGGTCGGTCTCTTCGGCGGATCGTTCAATCCGCCGCATGCCGGCCATGCGCTGGTCGCCGAGATCGCGCTGAGAAGGCTGGCACTCGACCAGCTGTGGTGGATGGTGACGCCGGGCAATCCGCTGAAAAGCGCGCGGGAACTCGCGCCGCTCGCCGAGCGCATCGAGCTCTCCGAAAAAATCGCCAGGAATCCCAGGATCAAGGTCACCGCCTTCGAGGCAGCGCAGCATGTGCGCTATACCGCCGACACGCTGGCCCTGGTCAAGGCGCGCAATCCGGGCGTCGATTTCGTCTGGATCATGGGCGCGGACTCCTTGCGCGACTTCCATCGCTGGCAGCGCTGGCGCGAGATCGTGCTGACCTTCCCGATCGCGGTCATCGATCGCCCGGGCGCGACGCTCTCCTTCCTGTCGTCGGTCGTCGCCAAGACCTTCGACTACGCCCGCATCGACGAGGGCGACGCGCCGCTGCTCGCCCGCATGCAGGCACCGGCCTGGACCTTCATCCACGGGCCGCGCTCGTCGCTGTCGTCCACGGCGATCCGCAAGGCCGCGAACGGCTGAGCGCCGTCCTTCCCCCACAAGGGGGGAAGGGAAGTTCGGCCATGTCGCTTTTGCGGCGGCTTTTCCTGCTCCGATCAACGATGCTGCGCAGGCATGCTGAAGCAGAATCAAGCCGCAATCGATCCGGGTCGCGCCGAACAACCGGCGCCGCTGATCGCCATTGCCAGCGTCATCGTGTCGATGGCGCTGATCGCGATCGGCAATGGGCTGATGTTTGCCTATATCCCGGTGCGGCTCGGCGCCGATGGATTCGACCCGACCTGGGCCGGGCTGATCGTCACCGGGCTTTCTGCCGGCGGGTTGGCCGGCTGCATCTTGACCGGACCGCTGGTGCGGCGCGTCGGGCACGCTCGCGCCTTCATGGTGCTCTCGGCGCTGATCGCGCTTTCCAATGCCGCGATCGGGGCCGGGCCGATCCCGCTTTTGTGGATCGCCGCGCGGGCGCTTTACGGCTTCGCCATCTGCGGGCTGTTCATCGTCGCGCAGAGCTGGCTGAACGATGCCTTGCCGAATTCGATCCGCGGCCGGGTGATGGCAGTGTTCTATGTCGCTTATATTGCCGGGCTGGGCGTGGGTTACGCGACGCTCGCCTTGGTCGACATCCACTCGGCCGCCGCGTCGCTGATCGGCATCACCTTCACCGCGCTCTCCATCCTGCCGGTCGGCATGACCAGGCTTGCGCAGCCGCCGGCGCCGCAGGCGGCGTCGGTCGCGCTGCGCCGCGCCTGGCGCATCTCGCCGGTCGGCGTCGCCGGCATGCTGGCGGTTGGCGGCCTGTCGATGATCGTTTCCGGCTTCGCGCCGATCCACGCCACCGCCAAGGGCTACAGCCAGGCCGATGTGGCGCTGCTGTTGTCGGCCATGCCGGTCGGCACGCTGATCCTGCAGATTCCGCTCGGCTGGATTTCGGACCGCACCGACCGGCGCTACGTGCTGGCCGGGGCGGCGGCGCTGGCGGTCGTCGCCAGCACCTTGGCCATCGTCTTCGACGGCGGCGCGCTGGTGGCGCTGGTGGTGATCTATCTGATCTGGGACGGGGCGTCGGAATCGATCTACGCGCTGTCCAGCGCGCATGCCGCCGACCGGGCCGCCAAGGACGAGCTTCTGGCGCTGTCGAGCTCGATGCTGTTTGCCTGGTCGCTGGCCGGCTTCATCGTGCCCGGCATCGTGACGGCGCTTTCCGCCGTCTTCGGCACCGCGACCTTCATCTATGTCGGGATCGTGATTGCGTCGGCCTTCTGCCTGTTCGTGCTGTGGCGCGTGGCGGCGGGCCGGCCGACACCCGCGGCCACAAGCGGCAGTTTCGCGCCGATGTCGGCGCAGACGCCACTGCCGGTGGAACTCGCCTTCGCGCCGGACGATAAGCCCCGCCAGGATTGAGCCGGCTACTGCTTGCGCGCTTCCGGCGCCGGCACTTCCGGCGGCGGCAGCGGGATCGAGATGCCTTCGCTGTCGAAGGCCTGCTTGGCGCGCTTGGTCATGTCGATTTGGGTCGAAAAATAGTCGGCGGCCGATGTCCAGTAGCGCAAGGTGAGCGAAACCGTCGCGTCGCCGACACTGGCGATGAAGGCGATCGGAGGGGGTTCGCGCCGGATGCGCCTTTCGGCGCCGGCGATGGCAAGCAGCGTCTTCTGCCCGCGGTCGATATCGTTCCACGAACCGATGCTCAAGGTCACGTCTGTGCGGCGCACGCCGTTGCGGTTGAAGTTGCGCACCGGCTGGTTCCACAAGGTCGAATTGGGCGCCAGTATGTAGACGCCCTCGGCGGTGCGCAGCTTGGTGGCGAAGAGGCCGATCTCCTCGACAGTGCCCGCAATCGCGCCGACCTCGACATTCTCGCCGATGCGGAAGGGCCTGAGCGCCAGAAGCATGATGCCGGCGGCGATGTTCTGCAGCGTGCCCTGCAATGCCAGTCCGATGGCCAGGCCGGCGGCGCCGATCGCGGCGATGATGGAGGCCGTCTGCACGCCGAACTGGCCAAGCACCATGATGACGACAAGGATCAGGATAGCGTAGCGCACGACCTGGGAGAAGAAATGCCGCAAGGTCTCGTCGAAGCCGTGGATGTGGCCGAGGCCGGCATAGATCGAGCGTTCGGCAAGCCCGGCGACCAGATAGCCGACAACCAGCAGGATCACGGCGCCGATGGCCGAGAAGGAGTAGGAAACGATCAAGGTGCTGAGCTGCGCGAGCCCGGCCTGGATGGTGATGAGGGCGCTTTGCGGGTCGGTGGGCATGGCGGGGATCCCGTTGGTCGGTGCGCCGATAACCCACGCATCCGGGATCAGTTCCCGCTTTTCAGGCACTGCTAAAACAGCGGTCCGGACCAGGCGCGGCCGAGCAAAAGCGGCCGTCGTCTTGAAACTGCAATGGAACTCTGCCTATCTAAGTGGTGTCACCTGATTTGCATGGTGATTTGGTTGTTCTTGTTGGGAAAGGAAACACACTGAGAACAGCACTGCGGAAGAAGGCTGATATCATGCCTTCGCCGGCCGGGATCAGCGGCAACGCCGCCGCGAGCCTCGCCATCGACACAGTCCTTGCCAGTCTGGAAGACTCCAAGGCCGAAAACATCGTCTCAATCGACATCCAGGGAAAATCGAGCCTCGGCGACTATATGGTCATCGCCTCGGGCCGATCGCACCGTCATGTCTCGGCTGTCGCCGATCATCTCCTCAAGGCGCTGAAAGATGCCGGTCTCGGCAATGCGCGCGTCGAGGGGCTGGCCAGCGCCGACTGGGTCCTGATCGATTCGGGCGACATCATCGTCCATGTCTTCCGCCCCGAAGTCCGCGAATTCTACAATCTCGAAAAGATGTGGCAGGCGCCGGACCTCGAGGAAGAGACCTTGCACTGAGCCTTGATCCGCGTGCCGTGAACCATCACGGTATGCGCTGAGACAAGCTCGCCGGGGCGAGGATGAAGATCACCGTTCATGCCGTGGGCCGGATGAAGACCGGCCCCGAGAGAGAACTCGCCGACCGCTATTTCGAGCGCTTCGCCAAGAGCGGGCCCGCGGTCGGGCTGGAATTTGCCGGCATTGTCGAGGTCCCCGAAAGCCGCGGACAGAGCGCCGACGAGCGCCGCCGCGAGGAAGCCCAGAAGCTGCAGGGCCTGTTGCAGGCCGGAACTGTCCTCATCCTGCTTGATGAGCGCGGCAAGTCGCTTTCGTCGGAGGACCTTGCCGCCCGCATCGGCCAGTTGCGCGACGGCGGCCGCAAGTCGCTGGTCGTCGCCATTGGCGGCGCCGATGGCCATGACAAATCCTTACGCGAGCAGGCGGACCTGGTGCTGTCGTTCGGCGCGCTGACCTGGCCGCATCAGTTGGTGCGCGTGATGCTGGGCGAGCAGCTCTACCGGATCGGGACGATCCTGGCGGGTCATCCCTATCATCGGTCGTGAATGGCGCTTGCCATCTCCAAAAGCTGGGGATTGCTTATCCCGGCTCGGATTTTCGCCTCAAAGGCTGAACATCACTGCTGGAGTAGGGCGCTTCCAACATGGTTGATGGTTCGTTAACGAAGCGGCGGATAGGTTAGGGGCCTGATGTCTGAAGGCTGGTACCCGATCATACGCGCCTGGCGCAGCCGCTGCGGCTTGACCCTTGTCGCCGCCGTGGTCGCGCTCGGGCCGGTCCGGGCGACCGAGAACACGCTGGACGCGGCGCCGGATCCCGATCAGAGCCGGACCGAATACGAGCAGGTCTCCAAGGAGATCACGCTGTCATCGGAGCGGCTGGCCAAGCTCGCCGCCGACATCGCCTCGGTGCGCAAGGATTATGCCTCGATCACCGCGGCGCTGATTCAGTCGGCTATGACGGAGCAGAAGCTTGGCCAGGACATCGAGGACATCGGCGCCAAGCTCGAAGGGCTGAAGGACGAGGAACAGAAGCTGCGCGCTTCACTCATGGCCCGGCGCGACGTGCTGGCCGAAGTGCTCGGCGCGCTGCAGCGCATGGGGCTCAATCCGCCGCCGGCGATCCTGGTCAAGCCGGAAGACGCGCTGTCGTCGGTGCGCAGCGCCATCCTGCTCGGCGCCGTGGTGCCGGAACTGCGCCAGCAGACCGACCGGCTGATGGCCGATCTCAAGGAGCAGACGCGGGTGACGGCCTCGATCGAGGCGGAACGGGCGCGGCTCACCGCCGCCGTCACGGACCAGACGGCGGAGAAGAAGCGGCTCACCATGCTGCTCGAGGCCAAGAAGAAGCTGCAGGCCGATACCCAGACCGCGATGGCGGCCGAGCAACGGCACTCGCAGGAGCTGGCGGCGAAGGCGAGCAGCCTCAAGGACCTGATCGCTTCGCTCGAAGCCGACAAGGCGCGCAAGGCGCAGGACCAGGCCAAGGCGGGCGAGCGGAAATCGACCGACAGCGACACGATGGCCTCGACGACCGAGCTCGCCGCGTTGCCGGTGCCGGAGGCCAACCGCCTCACGGGGTCGGCGCCGTTTTCAGCCTTGCAAGGCCAGATCGCGCTGCCGGTCATCGGCAAGATCAAGCGGCGTTTCGGCACCGACGATGGCAATGGCGCGGCGATGCAGGGCGACATGGTTGCGACACAATCGGGGGCCATCGTCACCGCACCGGCGGATGGAAACGTGCTTTATGCGGGGCCGTTTCGCAGCTACGGTCAACTCTTGATCCTCAATGCGGGCGATGGGTATCATGTCGTCCTGGCGGGGATGAGCAGAATCAGCGTCGCGACCGGACAGTCGGTGCTCGCAGGAGAGCCGATCGGCGCGATGGGAGAGGCCCGGGTGGCAAGCACCTCGGCCTCGCGGAATGAAAATTCGGCGTCGGAACTCTATGTCGAGTTCCGCAAGGATGGAAAACCCGTCGATCCGGCCCCATGGTGGGCGGATCGATTCTCTGGAAGGACGTGAAATGATGCGGAAACTGTCGCTTCTGTTTGCCGGCGCGCTGATGGGCGCATCGGCAATGAGCCTGGTCTACGGCACACCGGGTTCGGCGGCGAATGCTGCGGGTTCGGAAACCTACAAGCAGCTGGCGATCTTCGGCGACATCTTCGAGCGCGTGCGCGCGAACTATGTGACGCCGCCGGACGACAAGTCGCTGGTCGAGAACGCCATCAACGGCATGCTGGCCTCGCTTGACCCGCACTCCTCCTACATGAATGCCGAGCAGGCGCAGGACATGCGCGTGCAGACCAAGGGCGAGTTCGGCGGCCTCGGCATCGAGGTCACCATGGAGAACGACCTGGTCAAGGTGATCACGCCGATCGACGACACGCCGGCCGCCAAGGCGGGCGTGCTTGCCGGCGACTATATCGCCAAGATCGACGGCGAAGAGGTTCGCGGCCTGACCCTCAATGACGCGGTCGAGAAGATGCGCGGGCCGGTCAACACGCCGATCAAGCTCACCATTCTGCGCCAGGGCGCCGACAAGCCGATCGAGCTGACGGTGGTGCGCGACATCATCAAGGTCAAGGCGGTGAAGTACCGGGTCGAGAACGACATCGGCTACATGAAGATCACCTCCTTCACCGAAAAGACCTATGACGATCTCGAGAACGCCATCGAGAACATCAAGAAGCAGGTGCCGAACGACAAGCTGAAGGGCTATGTGCTCGATCTGCGCCTCAATCCGGGCGGCCTGCTCGACCAGGCGGTGAGCGTCTCGGACGCCTTCCTTAAGCGCGGTGAGATCGTTTCGACGCGCGGCCGCGATCCGAAGGACGTCACCCGCTTCGACGCCAAGCCGAAGCAGGTCGACGACATCAACGGCAAGCCGATGATCGTGCTGGTCAATGGCGGTTCGGCGAGCGCCTCGGAAATCGTCGCCGGCGCGCTGCAGGATCTGCGCCGCGTCACGGTGGTCGGCACGCAGTCCTTCGGCAAAGGCTCGGTGCAGACCATCATCCCGCTCGGCGAGAATGGCGCGCTCAGGCTGACGACCGCGCTCTATTACACACCGTCGGGCAAGTCGATCCAGGGCAAGGGCATCACGCCCGACATCAAGGTCGACCAGCCGCTGCCGCCGGATCTGCAGGGCCGCGACCTGACCCGTGGCGAATCCGACCTCAAGGGCCACATCAAGGGCGCCGACGAGAGCTCGACCGGTTCTGGCTCGGCCGCCTATGTGCCGCCGGATCCGAAGGATGATCTGCAGCTGATCTATGCCGAGCAGCTGCTGCGCGGCGAGAAGACCGACCCGGCCTTCCCGCCGAACCCGGACAAGGCCGTGCTGAACCAATAAGGCCGCCACGGCCGGGGCAAGGCTCTGGCCGGCTCAGCGAAGCAATGCAATGCTGCCGGGACCGCGAGGTTCCGGCGGTTTGATTCGGGGACCGCGGTTGGGGCGCCACGCGTCTGGGGTATCGCGCCGAATTGCGCAGGATTTCACGTTTAACGTGACCGCGTGTTGGGAACTTAACTTGGCAGAAATCGGCAAGGATATCGAACGCCCGCTTGGACAGAAGCTCCAGCCCAAGCGGCGTGCTTCTCGCGGCATCAGCGGCGGCACGCTTGCCGCTGTGCTGGCCGTGCTTGCCGTGATCGGCGTTTCCGGCGCGATCGCATTGCGCGACAAGCCGTTCCGTAAACCGCAAGACGTGGCGGTTTCCACGCCGAAGGTTGTCGCGGCCCCCACCACACCCGCGCCGCCTGCCGCACCGGCTCCGGTTGCGGCCGCGACGCCGCAGGCCAGCACCCCGATGAAGAGCGGCGGGCCGCAGATCATCCACGTCCAGACCGAGGAGGGCGACAGCCCGCCGAAAGCGGCGATCGTCATCCGCGATCCCTCGACGCTCGGCCAGAACCTCAAGGTCGCCCACATCCCGGACCGGGCTTTGATCGAGGCCAGCGAGACCGGTCCGCTGCCGATGCGCTCCGCCGATGGCAGGCGGCCCTTCGACGTCTATGCGCGGCCGTGGTCGGGCGCGCGTGGCGCACGGGTGGCGATCGTCATCGGCGGGCTCGCCGTCTCGCAGACCGGCACGCAGGCCGCGATCGCCAAGCTGCCGGCCGAGGTGACGCTGGCCTTCGCGCCGCAAGGCAACAGCATCGGCCGCTGGATGCAGGCGGCGAGGCAGAGCGGGCATGAGATCGTCATGCAGGTGCCGCTAGAGCCGTTCGATTATCCCAACGTCAATCCCGGCCGCAACACGCTGACGGTGTCGGCCAGCGCGGACGAAAACCTGAAGAGCCTGCATTGGGCGCTGTCCAGGACCACGAACTATACCGGGGTCATGAACTATATGGGGGCGCGCTTCTCGGCCGACGCCTCGGCGATGGAGCCTTTCATGGCCGAGCTCGGCAAGCGGGGGCTGGCCTATATCGACGACGGCTCATCCTCGCGCAGCGTCGCCCCTGACCTGGCGCTGAAGGACGGCGTGCCGTTCGTCGCCGGCGACATGGCGATCGATGCCGTGCAGGACCGCGGCGAAATCCTGAAGAAGCTCGACAGTCTCGAAGCCACGGCGCGGGCCAAGGGCAGCGCAGTCGGCATCGGTTCGGCCTTCGACATCACCGTCGACACGGTTACGTCCTGGATCACTGAGGCGAAGAAGCGCGGCATCGAGATCGTGCCGATCTCGGCGGTGGCCATAGATCCGCAAAAGGGCTAACGCTACCCGCCTCGCCGCACTCAATCCTCGAGACCGCTGGAACGCTGACCCATGGCCAAGACGATCGATCCCGAAACGCTGCCTTATCGTCCCTGCGTCGGGCTGATGATCCTCAACAAGGCCGGCCTGGTCTGGGTCGGGCACCGCATCGCCGAGCCGGACAGCGAGTTTGCCGGCACCACGCAGCTCTGGCAGATGCCGCAAGGTGGCATCGACAAGGGCGAGGAGCCGATCGAGGCCGCGGGCCGCGAACTCTATGAGGAAACCGGCATGCGCAGCGTGTCGCTGCTTGCCGAGGCGCCGCACTGGATCAATTACGACCTGCCGCCGCATCTGGTCGGCGTCGCCTTCAAGGGCCGCTATCGTGGCCAGACGCAGAAATGGTTCGCCTACCGCTTCGAGGGCGATGAGAGCGAGATCGCAATCAATCCGCCGCCCGGCGGCCACACGGCCGAATTCGACGAATGGGCCTGGCGGCCGATGCGCGAGCTGCCCGAGCTGATCGTACCGTTCAAGCGCAAGGTCTATGAGCAGGTTGTGGAGGCATTCCAGCATCTTGTTCGCTAGACGTGGCAGGCTAAGTTCGGCAAGCGAAGAGGTTGGCACCGTAGTCGAGATCATGCTTTGTTGATGCTGATGTGCTGCATGCAAAGAGGCAAACATGAACGACGCGCGGCAAGCGCACTTTAGCGAAGCGTCGGCGCTGCCCCTCATCGCCCTGCCGGGCACTTCTCCCCGTATAGTGACGGGGAGAAGGGGCTGGCCGCAGCCTCGGCGCGCTTCTTGCGACGTTGGTGATTGGCGAAATCGGCAGCGACAGCGCCCCTCTCCCGTCACTATACGGGGAGAGGATGCCGGCAGGCAGGTGAGGGGCAGCGCCAGCGTCCAAAGTCGTGCGTCGCCGCAACAATTGCAAACCGCCTGCGACGATTGCCTTGATGAGTGATGCCGAAGTGACTTCGCTGCAAACAGTCGCTGCCAATGGTTCGACGGTCAGCGAGGCGGCCGCCGGCGCGATCCTGACGATCGACCTCGGCGCCATCCGGGAAAACTATCGCCGGTTGAAG
Source organism: Mesorhizobium sp. M2A.F.Ca.ET.039.01.1.1 (assembly GCF_003998035.1). Lineage (NCBI taxonomy): Bacteria > Pseudomonadati > Pseudomonadota > Alphaproteobacteria > Hyphomicrobiales > Phyllobacteriaceae > Mesorhizobium > Mesorhizobium sp. M2A.F.Ca.ET.039.01.1.1. The sequence continues at coordinate 12,345 of NZ_RZRY01000117.1, forward strand.
GCGCGGCTGGGCGGCGTTCGCTGCGCCGGCGTGCTCAAGGCAGACGGCTATGGACTTGGCGCCGCCCAAGTGGCCGAGGCGCTGGCGAAAGAGGGCTGCGACATCTTCTTCGTCGCGCTGCCCGACGAGGGCATCGCGCTGCGCAACGCGATCGGGCCCGGACCTGACATCTTCGTGCTGAACGGACTGCCTCCGGGTTCGGAACCGGAAGCGCAAGCGGCCGGACTTTGCCCGGTCGTCAACAGCGCCATCCAGCTGAAGGCCTGGCGCCAGGCCGCGCGGAGCGCGGGCCGGAGCCTGCCTGCCGCCATCCAGGTCGATAGCGGCATGGCCCGGCTCGGCATGGCGCCGACGGACGTCGAGGCGGTCCCGGGCGGGGCCCGGGCCCT
>NZ_RZRY01001180.1:0-1262 GCF_003998035.1 Mesorhizobium sp. M2A.F.Ca.ET.039.01.1.1
GACCCAGACTGGACAGCAGCCCGCCCGACCCGGTCGAAACAGCCGCCGACCTTGCCAGGGTTTTCGCGGATAAGGCTTCTGTGATCGACGAGAGCACCGCCTTTCCTCGCGAGAATTTCCGGCTCCTTCACGAGGCGGGCCTACTTGCACTGACCGCTCCGATCGAGCTTGGCGGCCAGGGCGCCGGGCTGGCGACAACGTCAGAGGTCATCCGCATGATCGCGCGCGGCGAACCCTCGACGGCGCTGATCCTGATCATGCAGTACATCAATCTCGCGACCCTGCCGAAGGGACGCTGGCCGCAGCACCTGGTGCGCCGGGTCGTTGCCGATGCGGAAGAGAAGGGCGCGCTTATCAACGCGCTACGCGTCGAGCCAGAGCTTGGAACGCCGATCCGCGGCGGTCTGCCGGCGACGACGGCGCGCCGGACGGCCGGCGGCTGGTCAATCAGCGGCCGCAAGATTTATTCCACTGGGATCGAGGGCCTGACCTGGGCGATCGTCTGGGCAAAAACGGACGATATCGAGCCCCGCGTTGGCGCTTTCTTGGTTCCGGCCGATGCGCCGGGTCTCCGCGTCGAGCGGACCTGGAACCCGCTCGGCATGCGAGCCACCGGTAGCCACGACGCCCTGCTCGACGATGTCGAGGTGCCGCTCGACCATGCCGCCGACATTCGCCTGCCGTTGGAATGGGACGCCCGCGGCGAGGGCCAGGCGGCATGGTTCGGCACGCTGCCGGGCGCGCTCTACACTGGCGTCGCCGAGGCGGCGCGCAACTGGCTGGTCGGCTTCCTCAAGACGCGCGCCCCGACTAATCTCGGCACACCGCTGGCCACCGTACCCCGCATCCAGCAGGCGGTGGGAGAGATCGAGGAACTGATCGCTGTCAATCGCCGGCTGATTTTGTCGGCAGCCCGAGATTACGACGAGGGGCGTCCATTCAGCCAATCGGAGGCCGGCCTGATCAAGGTCGTCACCACGGAAAACGCAATCGCCGCCGTGGAGAAGGCGCTGAAGCTCACCGGCAATCATGGGGTATCGCGCAACAATCCGCTGGAGCGGCATCATCGCGATGTGCTGTGCGGCCGCATCCATTCCCCCCAGGAAGACACGGTGCGCATTGGTGCCGGCCGGGTCGCGCTGGGTTTCACATAAAAAGGAGAAGATTATGCCTATTGAATTCATTGGATATATCGGCAACCACAACGCCTCGGAGACGATTAAGCGCTCCGGCTCGATCATTGACCGCAATCATATCGCGGC
>NZ_RZRY01001181.1:0-1255 GCF_003998035.1 Mesorhizobium sp. M2A.F.Ca.ET.039.01.1.1
CCAAGGCCGCGGGGACGCGCAGCGCGGCGTGACAACCCGCGCCGGGTTGCCGACCACGGTCGTGTTGGCCGCCACGTCGCGAGTCACCACCGCGCCGGCGCCGACGATGGCGCCCTCGCCTATGCTGACGCCGGCGAGGATCACCGCGCTGCCGCCGACCCAGGCGTTGTCGCCGATCGTCACCGGTTTTGCGATCTCCAGCCCGGCCAGCCGTCCAGTGGCCTCGCGATGATGCTCGGCGCAGTAGATCTGCACATTTGGGCCGAGCAGCGTGCCCTTGCCGATGCGCACCGGCGCGGTGTCGAGGATGATGCAGCCGGAATTGAGGAAGACGCCGTCGCAGAGAAACACATTGAAGCCATAGGCGCAATGGAACGGCGCCTCGATGCGAGCCCCTTCGCCCGCGCCACCAAGCAGCGCCCGCAAAGCAGGCCCTATATTGCCACGATGCCGGGGCGGCAGGCTATTGTGCTCGAACACCGCATCGCGCGCGGCGAAGCGCTGCGCCTCGAGCTCATCGTCTATGCAGGTGTACCATTCGCCCGCCGCCATCTTCATGCGCTCGCTTGCCGACATGGCGACATCTCCCGATTTCGTTTGCACAACCGATTGTCGGACAAAAGCCCGTGGCCAAACGCCCAGCCTATGCTAGCCTGCCTTCATGGAACCGTGCGAGGTTCCGATTTTGAGGGGGTCGATCATGCTTTACCTGCTTGCACTGCTGATAGGTGTCGTTGCCGGCCTGCGCGCCATGACAGCGCCGGCCGCCGTCGCCTGGGGTTCTTATCTCGGCTGGCTGCCGGTCGCCGGCACCTGGGCGAGTTTCATGGGCCACTGGATTGCCGTCGGCATCTTCACCATCCTGGCGATCGTCGAATTGGTCACCGACCAGTTGCCGTCGACGCCGAGCCGGAAGGTGCCGCAGCAATTCGGCGCCCGTATCGTCCTGGGCGCCTTCACCGGCGCAGTGCTCGGCGCGACCGGCGGCGCCACCATCGGCGGTCTTATCGCCGGCGCCATCGGCGCGGTGATCGGCACGCTGGGCGGAGCCGAGGTGCGTGGCCGGTTGGCCGCCGCCTTCGGCAAGGATCCGCCCGCAGCCTTCATCGAGGACGCCATTGCGATCGTCGGCGGGCTGCTGATCGTGGCTGCCGTCGCATGAGCGCCAAAGCCTTCGACGCCATCGTCATCGGCGCCGGCCAGGCCGGCACGCCGCTCGCCGGCCGGCTCAACGCGGCCGGCATGAGCGTGGCGC
>NZ_RZRY01001182.1:0-1252 GCF_003998035.1 Mesorhizobium sp. M2A.F.Ca.ET.039.01.1.1
CTCTACGGTCGGCGTAACGGCATGGATCCTAGGGTCTGCGCGCGTCGCTTCCTCCTTGCTCCGCCCTAGGATGACGACCACAACGGGCGGCTCGGCCAACCTCGAAGGTTTGCGATGATCCGATGCAAACGGTTCCGACCGACGTCGCGAGCGTCACGCGTGCCCGGCGGCGGCGCTCAGATGGGCGAGGTCGATTCCGATCGAGGCCAGGATACGGTCGTATTTGCGCTCGATATCGGCATCGAACAGAAGCTCCTGCGTCGCCGGACAGGTGAGCCAGCCATTCTCGGCGATCTCGGTTTCGAGCTGGCCGGCGCCCCAGCCGGCATATCCGAGCGCCATCAGCGCATGTCGGGGGCCGCGCCCAGTGGAGATGGCGCGCAGGATGTCGACGGTCGCGGTCAAACAGATATCGTCGGAAACGTTGAGCGAGGATTCCACGCGATAGTCGCCGGAGTGAAGCACGAAGCCGCGGCTGCGGTCGACCGGCCCGCCATTGCGCACGACGAAATCGCGCGTATGCGCCGGCAGTCGGATCGCTTCCTGCTCGTTCATGATGCCGAGCTGCACCAGCAGATCCGGAAACAGCATCTGCTGCGTCTGGTTGATGATCAGCCCCATCGCGCCCTCGTCGCTGTGGGCGCAGATATAGATGACGGAGCGCGCGAAACGGTCGTCCTTCATGCCGGGCATGGCAATCAGGAACTGGTCGTCTAGGAAGCCGCGTCCGGCGGCCGCCTTCTTGTGGCGCAGCAAGTCCATGGGTTGAGCGTAACGCGTTTCGGCTGCGCCGAAAAGATGGTGTCAGTCCCCGATGTCACGCAAATATGATACCGGAGGAGCGACGAGGCCATTGCGCGGCCAAGAACGGACGGTCAAATCACCGCCATGCGATACATGAAGATATTGGTTCTCGGGATCGTTTTCGGATGGGCTACGGGCCTCCCGGCCGAGGCCTCTTCCTCGATCTGGTACAATTCGGAGGGCGGCAAGGTCCGGCTGGTGACCACCGGCAAGCCCGACGAGGCCGGCAAGATCCGCGGCGTGCTCGACATCGCGCTGAAGCCGGGCTGGAAGACCTATTGGCGGGATCCCGGCGATGCCGGCGTGCCGCCGCAGCTCGACATATCGGGCAGCACCAACATCGCCGACGCGCAATTGTCGTTCCCGCCGCCGCAGCGGCATGACGACGGCTACGGAAAATGGGCCGGCTATGATCGTCCGGTGTCGCTGCCTGTGACCTTCACGGTGT
>NZ_RZRY01001183.1:0-1249 GCF_003998035.1 Mesorhizobium sp. M2A.F.Ca.ET.039.01.1.1
GCAGGTCGAGGCCGCCCAGGGGCGAGCCGCGATAGCCGGAAACGAAGCCCGCCGTGTTGAGGCCCGCGCGGCGGTCGCGCTCGCGCTGCATCAGAAGCATGCGCACGACGGCTTGCGCACCCGATAGGAAGACGCGCTCCTTGCCAAGGTCGAACTTGTCGTCGAGCGCGACGTCGTGCAGCGTCATCAGGTATTTCCTCTGCGGAGGCGCCTCAAATCAGGCAGCCAACGTCGGAGTGGGACGTCGCAGTCTTTCGTCCCTAGGCGGTGAGGTCAAACAAAATCACAGAGGCCAGATAACACGCAACAAACGGTCTGGCGAGTGGCCGGTGGCGCATGCAAGATCATGCTAACCGCTTTGTGAGGAACAAAAATTTCGTGGCTCAAGTCGCTTTGGAGCAATCCGGCTTCTGGGCATCGGGCAGCTTGCCGTCAGGATGGCCGGCAAGGTCCGGGTTGAGCTCGTATTTCGGCCCGATCACCAGTGGCCGGTCCGGCAGCATCGTCTGGTCCTCGGACGAGGTCATCGTGGTATCGATGCTCTGCAGCAGCGTGCCGCTCGCATCCTCGATGCGGATCGAGACGGAATAGGGTTTATCTTTGACCACGCAGGTGAGCGGCGGGCTGGTGAGCGTGATGTGCGGCAGCTTCGGCCAGATCTTCTGGTTGACGATGAGCGGGTCGCCGCCGGCCGGATTCTGGAAGCTCACCACCGCGACCTGACCGTCGACCATCGGCCGCAGCGGCTTCAGCGTGATGACATAGGTGGCGATGGCCAGCCGGTAGTTGAACTCGAACAGTTTTCCCGAGATGGCGAAAAGCTGGTCCTTGCCGGTGTCGCGGCAGGCGCCGAGCGCGACTGCGGCGACCAGGGCGGCGCCGATCAAAGCTGAACGCGACAGTTTGCTAAGCATTGGGAACCTCCCTCGCCGCCGAGCGGCGGCGGTAATAGCGGTTTGCCTTCTGGCGATTGCCGCAGACAGCCATATCGCACCACAACCGGCTGGCGTTGCGGCTGCGGTCGACGAACAGCCAGCTGCAATTGGGGCAGATCCTCAGCCTTGCCACCGTTTCGTCGCGCAGCAGCGACAGCGCCGAGACGGCCAAAGCCGCCTCGAAGGCGATCGGCGTTCGCGGGTCGCCGAAAGGCTGGCCAGGCGTTCCGATCTCGGTCGCGCTGCCGGACAGCCCGCTGGCGCAGGCCATGAGCAAATCCGGCAGGTGGCTGGTCGCCACCGCGCCATTCGAT
>NZ_RZRY01001184.1:0-1244 GCF_003998035.1 Mesorhizobium sp. M2A.F.Ca.ET.039.01.1.1
CGCGCAGATCGATTACAGCCAAGTTGCCCGCGATACGATCCTCGATATTGGCTAACGACGATGCCATCGGCTTTGATGGTCGACGTTGCGCCGTCGTTCTGGCTCTCACCGAGCAGTCGCCCGACATAAGCCAGGGCGTTGACGAAGGACGAGGGCAGGATCTCGATCAAGGGGCGGGAGATCAGGGCCTCATGTTTGGATTCGCATGCAACGAGACGGATACATTGATGCCCTTGCCGATCCAACTCGCTCACCGTTTGACCAAAAGACAGGCAGAGGTCCGAAAAACGGGACAGCTTGGCTGGCTGCGTCCGGATGTGAAATCTCAAGTGTCGGTACGCTACGAGGGTCTCCGCCCGTTGGCGCTGGATACGATCGTCCTGTCGACGCAGCATGACGAGGCAGTCTCCCAGGAAACAGTCCGCGAAGGTGTCATTGAGGAGATCATCAAGCCGCTCTTGCCGCCCGACTTGGATACGACGGGGATCAGATTTCTGGTCAACCCAACAGGGCGATTCGTGATCGGCGGGCCTGCCGGCGACTGCGGCCTCACGGGACGCAAGATTATCGTCGATTCCTACGGTGGAACGGGGCGTCACGGCGGCGGCGCCTTTTCGGGCAAGGACCCATCCAAGGTTGACCGCTCGGCGGCCTATGCCGCCCGGTATGTCGCGAAGAACATCGTTGCCAGCGGACTTGCGGAGGTCTGCGAGGTTCAGCTTGCTTACGCGATCGGCGTGGCCAGTCCGGTTTCTGTCATGGTCAACACATTCGGAACCGCAAGGATTGAGGAAAAAAAGATCGAGCGCGTTATTCTTGAGCTTTTCGATCTCCGACCGAAAGGCATCATCAAGATGCTTGATCTCTTACGCCCGATATACCGCAAGACCGCGACATACGGGCACTTCGGCCGTGAAGAGCCTGAGTTCACCTGGGAAAAGACGGACAGAGCCGACGACTTGCTGCGTGAAGCAGGACCGGCAGCTGCGTGAGGGCGGCTGGATCAAGCGAATGCGGCAATCCATTTCAACTCGCTAGACCCGCGCGCGGCCGGCATGCCAGATAGCCGGGTAGTTCCTTGGCGGAGACATTGATGCCGGAATATGACCTGCTTTGCATCGGCAATGCCATTGTCGACATCATCGCGCAATGCGACGAGGCTTTCCTCGAGGCCAACGGCATCATCAAGGGCGCGATGAACCTCATCGACGCCAGGCGCGCCGAACTGCTCTACAGCCGCATGG
>NZ_RZRY01001185.1:0-1239 GCF_003998035.1 Mesorhizobium sp. M2A.F.Ca.ET.039.01.1.1
CGGGGCCCTCCGAGTGTCGCTCACGCGGCTCTCCTGAATTTCGCAGAGGGCAGATTTAGAAGCGAACTTCTTCGTCGCCAGCGGCGCCCCGCCCTCGTTCGTGGGGCGTATATAGTCGCCACCCGATCGAACTGTCAACAGCCAAGATCGCTCTTTTTTCGATTTCTCGTCGAGATATCCACGAAGGGGAAAATGGTAAGCTGGCTTCGTTGAATTTTGGCCGGAGATGCGTTGCCGGCCCCTCGGGCGATACCGCCGCAAGCCGTCTCGCCAGGTGACGGGCTCGGCCCGAGATCGCCGGCAGCGTTTAGCCGATTGCCGATCGCCACATTCCCTACGATGGTGTGTTTCAGCGCCGCTCTTCGAGCAATTCAGGCGTGATGTTCCGGCCGGCGTAGAAGATGCCCAGGATCAGCACACGCTCGCCGTCTACAGCGCAAACGATGCTGAGCGCGCGGCGATAGCCGATGATCCGCAGCCCCGGCATGATCTCCACCCGGTCGGTGCCCCTCTGTGGAAATGTCGACAAGCCCAGGCAATGATCGCGGATGCCCGCGACAAAATTCCAGGCAACCGCCGGCGACGCACGCTCGGCTATGTCGTCATAGAGCTGTTCCAGTTCGGCTTCCGCTTTCGCATGGAAGACAATCCGGTATTCCATCCCCTATCTGGCTTTCGCCTGCCGTGCTCGATGACGGACCTCCAGCCGGGAAAACACCGTTTCGGCGGGGATTGCCTTTGCCGGATCCTGCCGGAGCTCGGCCACGCGCGACGGGATTTCCTCGCGCAGCCACTTCTCCCGCTCCGCCTCAAAATCCTCGAGCATGCGCAGGCCGGCGCGGACAACCTCGCTGGCATTGTTGTAGCGGCCCGATTCGAGCTGCTTCCTGATGAAGCGCTCATAGTGCTCGTTCAAAGCGAAGTTGGGCATGGGACCTCTGGAAAATACGGAGCCGGGCGGCAGATATAGCAATAGATAGCAATAATTGACAGTCTTGATTGATTCGGGCGCGCTTCAGCCTTGGCGATACGATAGGGGACCGAGCTCCCCCAATCGGGCAGCAACCGAAATGTCGATCAAGGCCGCCGGCGCGGATCGAGGATCGCCGCGCGCTTTAGCCGGCTCGCCGCCTCAGCGCGCCGCCCACACCAGTCCGCGGCGCAGGATGGTGCGCATCTGCGGCACCTGGAATTCCGACGCTGCGTGACCGAGCGACGAATAGAACACCCGCCCCTTGC
>NZ_RZRY01001186.1:0-1237 GCF_003998035.1 Mesorhizobium sp. M2A.F.Ca.ET.039.01.1.1
GGATTCGGCGGGCATCGTGCGCACGGTCTTCGCGACGCTCGGCCATGGCGTGCAGGCGCAGCGCGCCTGAATCAGGACTTCAACACGCTGAATCGGTTTGCCGGCTTCCGGCCGTAAGCTTTTGTTAACGCTTCCGTTTGGCGGTTCGCCTACCCTGTCTCTTGGCCGATTTTCAACGGCGCCCTGCTAAGACCTTGGCCCCAGAGCAATTAAGGAAAAGAGTGAGCGGTTTTCCGCCCGGAATTGCATAAAAACAAAGGGATAGAGCGGTTCGCCATTTCGCTGAAACGGTGAAACGCTCTAGGCAGGGGATAAGAACAATGAAGTCGTTTTTTTGCGGCACGGCCTTGCTGGCCGCCATGGCCGCGCCGGCGACAGCCGAAACGCGTTACGACCGCAATATCGAAAAGGCGGCGATGGACATCGTCGCCGCCAAGATGGGCAGCATCCGCGGCGGCTTCTCCTACAAGCAGAGGCCTCAACTCGTCATGCCGCCGGATGCTACGCCCGTCGCACCCACTCCGGTTGAACCGCCGCGCAAGGAAGCCTCCGGCAATGACGGCCTGACACCGGCTGTCGAGCGCCGCGTCTCCCGGACCGTTTTCTAAAACCACACATCGCGCACGCAGCGGCCGTCGCGCGGCAGGTCGTCGAATGTGTCGAGGCCATCGAAATGGTCGATCGGCAGGTGGGCGACTTCCTCCGGCGGCGCCAGCCTGACATTGACGGCGATGCGCGTGCGGCCGCTCTTGGCCGCGCGCAGGCCGCGCCAGGCGACCACGCAGGCGCAGGTCGGGCAGAACAGGATTTCCAGCGCGGGCTCCGTCACCTCGGCGCGCGTATAGGACTTCAGCGGTCCCGCGATGCGGATGCGCTCGTCGAGATAGTCATACGCCCAGAGGGCGCCGTAGCGGCGGCAAAGCGTGCAGTTGCAGGCGGTGATCCCACCGGGATCGCCTTCCAGCGTCCAGCGGGCCGCGCCGCAATGACAAGTTCCCTTCAGCATCGACACCTCCGATCGACAGCCTGCGTGGCGGCATTCTGCAGCCTCTTGCGCCGTATTCAAACCCATTGCGTTCGCGCCCGGCTTTCGCCAATGAAGGCCGATGAGTTCCCCTTTGCCATTAAGCCGGCGCCAGCGGCTCGACGAATTGCTCGTCGGGCGCGGCCTGTTTGCCAGCCGCTCGCGCGCCCGCGACGCGATCGAGCGCGGCACGGTGACGGTTGACGGCACAAT
>NZ_RZRY01001187.1:0-1233 GCF_003998035.1 Mesorhizobium sp. M2A.F.Ca.ET.039.01.1.1
ATCCAGCCGTATCTGAGAACGCGCGTCGCAGCAGGCGCAATCAGCATGAGGCCCGGCCTGTCGGTGAATTCGCCATCGGAGTCGAGCGGGCTTGCAATTCCATGCTAGAGTTCGAATGGAACCGAGGCTCCAAGCTGCCAAAACCCGATTTTTTTTCGCTGGAATGCTTCACCGAACGAAGTGGGGAAGCAAAGTTTCGTCGAAGATCTGACGGAGGTCCTTTGCGACATAATCGGGGGCACCGTTCTCGTCTTGACATAACTTCCCGCAGTTGTTGAGGCCAGCTGTTACGATAAGTGTATCGAGCCCGGCAGCCTTTGCCCCCTTGATATCAGTATCAACCTGATCGCCGATCATCAAAAGACTGTCCGTACCTGCCCGAGCGATGCACTCTTCGAAAATCGCTCTCCCTGGCTTACCCGTAAACTCGACAGAGATTGGAGGAACTCCGAAGGGCGCTAGTCCTGCCTGAAGCATTGGTCCTATTATCCCCGGTCCAAAAACCAGTGAGCCGTTATTGCCAGGATAAATGATGTCAGCGTTTGCCATTATAATACGGGGCATTTCACCGGTATCGATCAGTCTGCGTTGAAACGTCGACAGGATGTGGTCGACAGACCGTTTAAAATCGAAACCTTCGTCATCGAGTACTACGAGCGTGTCGAATGTGTCGGCCGTGTCAGCAGGGTGAAGATTTGGATGCTTACCGAAAATCTCATGCCCAGCGTGTGCACTGCCCATATATGAAACTAGCCGCCCGGCCGCCACCTCTTCGAGTACGCGATGTCGGGCAACACCTCCCGCGGACACGATACGGTCGACCTTCGGGATCGGAAGTCCTGCTCCTCGTAGACGTGCGAATATCGTCTCATCCGATCCGCTGCTGATATTCGTCACGATATAGTACGGCTGACCGGACATATTAAGTCGGCCCAAGGTATCAGCGGCGCCGGGGAGGGCTTCATTTTCGATGATCAGGACCCCTGTCGCGTCGAAAAGTATCGCGTCATAGCAATCGGCCAATGTCTGCGGAGGACGCTTGAGCTTTGGTATGCGGCAGTGTGGCGCGCAACACTTACCGCTGGAAAGGCGGCCCGCCGGAGATCCGATCATTGTTGCATCTCCACAAGCGTCAACGCATCGAAGAGGCCGACATTCGGTTCACAGCTATGGGTGATCGCTCCGATCCGCGAAATCGCTTCTGGTCGTATGCTAGCGTCGCACGTCTCGCTG
>NZ_RZRY01001188.1:0-1231 GCF_003998035.1 Mesorhizobium sp. M2A.F.Ca.ET.039.01.1.1
CACCGCCGCAGGGGAGAGAAGCTGCAGGTCGTTGCTGTTGTTAATTTCAAGGGGGGCAGCGGAAAGACGACGACGGCCGCACACCTTGCGCAACATCTGGCGCTAACCGGGCACCGTGTACTGGCCATCGACCTTGACCCACAGGCTTCGCTGTCGGCCCTCCACGGCATCCAACCCGAACTCGACAAGAATCCGTCGATCTATGAAGCGATCCGCTACGACGACGAGCGGAAGCCCATCACCGACGTAATTTTGCCGACAAACTTTCCAGGCCTTGAACTTATCCCTGCATCGCTCGAATTGCAGGAATATGAGTACGACACTCCACTGGCGATGCAGGATAAGAATTCCGTCGCCGGCAGGACGTTTTGGAATCGCATCGAAAAGGTATTGCAGGAGGTCGATGACCGTTATGACGTGGTCGTAATCGATTGTCCGCCCCAGCTCGGCTATTTGACACTGACTGCTCTGTCGGCGGCGAGTTCGGTGCTGATCACTGTACATCCGCAGATGCTCGACCTGATGTCGATGTCGCAGTTCCTTCTGATGCTCGGCGACATCCTGAAGACAATTCGCGAGGCGGGCGGCGAAGTAGATTTAGATTGGTTCAGATATTTGATCACTCGATACGAGCCGACCGACGTCCCGCAAGCCCAGATGGTCGGATTCATGCAGTCAATGCTCGCGTCGCAAATGCTCAAGACGCCGATGTTGAAATCGACCGCTATTTCGGATGCTGGGCTGACGAAGCAGACGCTTTATGAGGTCGAGAAATCCGGGATGAATAGGGCAACGTACGACCGCGCCATGGAGTCGATGGAAGCGGTTAACGCGGAAATCAGAGAACTAATCCACGGGGCATGGGGACGTGCGAAATAGACGGCCGTCTAAGTCAGGTTTTAATGCAATGAAATCAGATGAATGACCCAAATTTTGGGACGCTGAAATGGCAAGAAAGCACATTTTCGACAATTTGATGCGGGAATCCGCGCCCGAAACGGCAGAAGATGGCGAGCCAGCTTCCCGGTTTCGCAAATTCGGAGCGGCGAGGTCCATCTCATCGTCGATCGATGAACTGGCCAGGCAAGCCTCCAAGCTCGCCGAAGGCGAAACGGTTATTGAAATTGATCCCGACTTGGTCGACAGGTCATTTGTGCCTGATCGCATGAGCGTTGATGAGGACGACGCATACCACGAACTGCTGGAGGCCGTCAGGGAGAGGGGACAGGAT
>NZ_RZRY01001189.1:0-1230 GCF_003998035.1 Mesorhizobium sp. M2A.F.Ca.ET.039.01.1.1
GACGAGGATGCCGAGCGCGAGATAGCGGCGGCCGCCGGCGGGCACTTCATAGGTGCCGGTTTCCTCGCCGTCTCCATCGAGGACTGGACGGACGTTCAGGCTCTGCAAGAGCTTCCGACGACCGATATCCTCGGCGAGCTGCTCGATGGTGACGCCGTCCTTTACCCGGCGGACATTTTCCTGCGACAGGACAAGCTTGTCGTAGGCGATGTTTTCCGAGGGGTTCATTGCGATCTTCTGAATGGCGCTTTTTGCCATGGTCAGGGTCTCCATGACGGGCGGCCCGGGAACTCTCCCCGAACCTCCAAACCCGTCAGGAACCCTCGCCTCCGCCCTCTGCCTCTCGCGGCCGCCGCGCCGGCGCAAGCCGGCGGCCTCAATGCGGTTCGGCGACATCGACCCGTCCGGCTTTGCGCAGCGCCTCGAGCATGCGGGCGTGGTCCATGCGGATGTGGATGAGCGCCTGGCGATCGACGGTGACCGTCTTGCTGGTGCTGCGCGTGCGATCGTGCCACTCGTGCAGGGTCTCGAACTCGGCAAAAGTCGTGTAGAGCCGGAGAATGGGGCGACCGCTCATGGCGCGGTCCTCGGTTCGGCCGGTGCGGACATGGCTCCGACGCCTGGGATGTCGCCGGCAGCATCAAGCTCGGTTGCAAGCCCAGGTGCGGATCCCGACCGGATTGAAGAACTTGACCGCCGGCACAAGGTCGCGATCGCTCTGGCGGCCGTCGGCGAGGAACTGTTCGCGCTGCTCAGCGGTTAGCAGCGGCATTCGGGTCTTGGCGGTATCGTGCATGGGTCGCGCTCCATGACGGACGATCGAAAGCCCGCCTTCCGACCTCGTGGTCCGTCACGACGAAAGGCGCCGCCCTCATGGTTGTGAGGACGGCGCCTTGAAGTGGCGATGAAAGGGACGCCGGCTTGCGATATGTGGGATCGCCGGCCTGGGCGGGGATCAGTGAACGAGGTCGAGGAGCTTCTTGGCTTTGCCTTCCATTTCGAGCCGCACATCCTGGTGCTGCTTGTCGCGCGCAACACGGGTGATACCTTGGACGAAGTCGAACACCGATCCCGGCGGATGGCCTTCGTCGGTGAGCACAGCATCGATAATCTTGGTGGTTTCGCCTTTCGAGAAGCCGCGCTTGCGCAGGAACGTCGTTCGATCATCGTCGTTGCGGGCAACAACGCGCTCGCGCGCTGCCTTGATGCCGTTGACGAAGGGCATGGGCG
>NZ_RZRY01000118.1:0-12491 GCF_003998035.1 Mesorhizobium sp. M2A.F.Ca.ET.039.01.1.1
ACGAAAGACGGCGCCGCCGATACCGGCATCGGCGCTGCGCTCGAAGGGAGCTATCACCACCTCGTCGCTGCCGATCTTGACGATCTCGCCGCGTCGCGCGCCGGCCTTGCCGCGCTGCTCGACGATGTCGCCGAGCCTGGCAATCCCGGACAGGCCGCGGACCTTGTAATGCGTCGGCGATATCTCGGCGATGCGGCCGCCGCGCGCAAGCAACGCCTGCGGATCGTCGAACCGGCGCCAGATGCGTTCGAGCGCGGCCAGCCGGTCCGTCCTTCCGGAATTGGCCGGGCTCTCGGAAGCGCGCAACAGGGACGAGCCGGTCGTCATGCCGTCACTTCGAGCCGAGCGTCTTGATGGCGTCGTCGGTGGAGGAATCGGTCTGCCGCATCAGCGCCGCCGTGTTCTCGAAAGCGCGCTGCACTTGGATCAGCCGGGTCATTTCCAGCACCGGGTTTACGTTCGACTCTTCCAGAAACCCTTGTGCGACACCGAGGTCCGAACGATCGGTGACCGGTTCGGGCGTGCGCGCCGGAACGATGCCCGAATTGCCGTAGCGGACGAAATTCTCGCCGGGGTCGAAATTGTAGAGACCGATCGCTCCGACCAGCTGGTCGTTCTGCCTGAGCGAGCCGTCGGCGCCTGCCTTGGGCGGCCCGTTGCGCGGATCGAGCTGGATGGGAGCGCCGCCGCTGTCCAGCACCGGATAGCCTTCGATCGACATCAGCTCGCCGTTCTCGTTCATGGAGAAGCGGCCGTCGCGCGTCATCACCGTGCCGGCGGGCGTATCGATGGCGAACCAGGCGTCGCCCTGGATGGCGAAGTCGAAGGGGTTGCCGGTTTCGGTCAGTGCGCCATGCGCGCCGGAAAGATAGGTATTGCCGGAGGAGGCGAAGGAGACCGACTTCGGCCCGGTGCCCGAGACCACGTCCTCGAACTTCACGCCGGTGGCGCGAAAGCCGATGGTCGAGGCATTGGCGACGTTGTCGGCGATGGTGTCTAGACGGCGCTCGAGCGCGATCTGAGAGGAAAGGGCGACGTAAAGACTGTCCTGCATGATCTCAGAACTTCAATTGCTGCATGGCCAGCATCAGATCCGTGGAGATGCCGACACTGGTGGGCTGCGCGAAGAGCACGCTGACCGACGTCACCGCCGTCGAGGTCGGGTGGGCGACCTCGTACATGCTGGTGAAGCGGGTCAGGAACTTGCTGAGCTTCTCGGGGTCGGTGAAGTCCTTGATGTCGAGCTTCTGCCCGAAGAGCTGCGCCTGCTTGTCGATGTCGGCGGTGGCGAAGGAATCAGGCAGGCCGAGCGCGGTGCGCACCACGCTGGCCAAAGCGGTGTCTGCCAGCACGTCGTACCAGCTGGTGATGTCGGGCGCCTTGCGCTGGAAATAAAGCGCCAGCCGCACGCCCTCGTTGGTCTTGCCGGCATCCTCCTCCAGCGTCTGGCGCATGTAAATGTCGACGGTCGGCTGCTGCGCCTGAACATAGGTGGTGGTGTTTGCGCCGTATTGCTCGAAGTTGAAGGCAGAGGCCAGCCCGGCATAGGCCTTGTTGGTCTGCTGGTTGGCGACGCTGTCGGGATCACGCACGCCGCCTTGCAGGACCGACTTGATCAGGTCCTTGTCCTCGGTTGCTGAATCCAGGCCGTAGGCCGCCAGTGCATAAGTATAGAGCCGGTTGTTCGACATCAGATCGTCGACAGATTTCACCTTGGTGATGTTGGCGAGATAGTAGGTCGTCTCGCCCTTCACATAGTCCGAATTCGGGTCAAGGCCGGCGATCTGGGCCTGGATGGCGTAGTTTTTCGTCACCAGCTGCTGCGCCGGGTTGTAGGCGGTCGCATTGGCGCCGTCCGCCGCGAAATTGAAAGCTTTGACGAACTGGGCATAGCGCTTGTCGGTCAGCTTGTTGGCGAAGCTGTCGGGATCGGAAACGCCTTCCTTCAGCGCCTTGACCATGAAGGCCTTGGCGTAGTCCATGTTCTCCAGCCCGTAGGCCTTCATGGCGTATTTGAACAAGCGATCATTGTTGACGAAATCGTCGATCGATTTCACCTTGGTGATGTTGGCCAGATAGTATTGGGTGTCGCGATCGACCGTCGGCTGCTGCTCGATGCGGGCGATAGACTTGGGGATGTCTTTGGCGATCAACTGGTAGCTGATATAGGTACTGAGCAAGGGCATGCCTCCGGCCGAAGCTATCCCGGAACAATAACGTCACTTCCTTGCGCGAAGCTGAATCGTGTCCGGTGCCCTCGATTCAAGCCTCACACAAGGCACGGGGACTATCCCTGATCCACGACGTGACATGCGGAAGGACCTGCCGTGGGCATTCTGATCGGACTTGTGGTGACGCTCGGCTGCGTTCTCGGCGGCTTCATGGCCATGGGCGGCCATCTGCACGTGCTGCTGCAGCCCTGGGAAGCGGTGGTCATCTGTGGCGCGGCCCTCGGCACCTTCCTGGTCGCCAATCCGATGAAGACGGTCAAGGACACCGGCAAGGGCATTCTCGAGGCCTTCAAGCAGGCGGTGCCGAAGGAGCGCGACTACCTCGAGACGCTGGGCGTCCTGCACAGCCTGATGCGCGAACTGCGCTCGAAATCGCGCAGCGAGGTCGAGGCGCATATCGACAATCCGGAGGAGTCGGCCATCTTCCAGGCTTTCCCGACCGTGCTCAAGAACCATGACCTGACGAATTTCATCTGCGACTATTGCCGCATCATCATCATCGGCAATGCCCGCTCGCACGAGATCGAGGCGCTGATGGATGAAGAGATCCAGACGATCCGCAGCGACAAGCTGAAGGCCTATCACGCGATGGTGGCGGTCGGCGACGGCCTGCCGGCGCTGGGCATCGTGGCTGCCGTGCTCGGCGTGGTGAAGGCGATGGGAGCGCTGGACCAGTCGCCCGAGATCCTCGGCGGCCTGATCGGCGCCGCGCTCGTCGGAACCTTCCTCGGCATCTTCCTGTCCTATGCGGTGGTCGGTCCGGTCGCCACCAAGATCAAGACGGTGCGCGAGAAGAAGAACCGCCTCTACATCATCGTCAAGCAGACGCTGCTTGCGTATATGAACGGCGCCTTGCCGCAGGTGGCGATCGAATTCGGTCGCAAGACCATCTCCTCCTATGAGCGTCCGACGATCGATGCCGTCGAGCAGAGCACCATGAACGCCGGCTCCGCCGAGAAGAAGGCGGCCTGAGCATGCTCGATCCGAGACAGGGCCGCCTGCCGCCATGACCAGTCCGGCCAGTCCGTCAGAAACGCGGGCCTTGATCATCGAGCGTCTCGTCGGCGACAGTGGCGAGGCGGCGCAGGTGATCGGCGTCGGCCGCGGCATGGCCGAACGGGCGGTCCCGGTGCTGCAAAAGGCGCTTGCAAGCGAGCTCGGCGCGCCGGTGACCGTCGACCTGCAGGCGGTGGAGGTCGGCCGCGTTCCCGAGGCGCGTTCGCGCGCCGGCGATGCCTTTGCGCTGACCATCGTTTCGTCGCCGACCTCGGCCGACGCCATGACGCTGGTGATGGATGCGCATGCGGTCGCCGTCATGGTGAGCGCGCTGTTCGGCGGCGATCCCGACCAGCCGGTGGCGCCGATCGAGCGCGACCTGTCGCAGATCGAGGCCGATGTCGCGACCACCGTGTTCCAGGAGGTCGCGACGGCGCTCAACGGATCGGGCCGGCGCTCATTGGATTTGCGTCTGCCGGTGCCTCGCGCAACGTCTGGCGGCGAAGCGAGGCGGCGCATCCTGCGCGACGGCGCCGCAGTCCGCATCGTGTTTGGCATCTCCACGCAGACCGATACCGGCATGATCACGGTCATGATCCCACAGCGCATCCTTCTCTCGACGCGTGGCGCAAACGCCAAAGTCGAGGAAGGCGAGAGCAGCGAATTCGACTGGCGTGCCCGTTTCTCGGAAGAGGTGATGCGCTCGACCGTCCGGCTCGAAGCGACGATGCCGCTCGCCCGGCTGACGCTCGGCGACCTCGCCGCGTTCGAGCCCGGCCAGGTGATAGAATTCGAGGAGAATGCGCAGCTCAACGCCAGACTCAGCGCCCGCGACAAGACATTGTTTGTCTGCGAGTTCGGCAAGCTCGGACAGAACTACACCGTCCGCATCAGCCATCCGCACGATGCCGGGCAGGATTTCATCGACGGACTGATGCCGGGCTGACGCCAGGCCCGGTTTTTATGGAGACGACAGATGGCACAAACCAAGGTGGAAGCCGAACCCGACCAGCCCGACGAACAGCTCGACCGCGCCATCGAGGAACTGCGCGGCGTGCTGCGGGAGGAGGAAAAGCGCCCGGACGACGCCTTTCAGTCGGGCGCCAATTCCTCGATCATCATGACCATTCCGGTCGACGTGCAGATCATCCTCGGCAGCACGGAAATGCCGGTCTCGGAGCTGATGGCGCTGCAGAAGGGCTCCACGGTCGCGCTCAACCGCCGTATCGGCGAGCCGGTCGACGTGGTCGTCAACGGCCGCAGAATAGCGCGCGGCGAGATCACGGTGCTGGAAAGCGATCCGACGCGCTTCGGCATCAGGCTCACCGAGATCATCGCCGCGACGAAGAGCGCCTGAGAATGGTCGGCGGGCGGACCAATCGGCAGCGAGGGCAACACGCATGACGACGGCATTGGCGCTGACACGTCCGCAAAAAGCGGCAGCCATACTGGTGGCCATGGGCAAGCCTGCGGCCAGCCGGCTGCTCAAATTCTTCAAGCAGGATGAGCTGAAGGCGCTGATCGAGGGCGCGCGTCTCTTGCGCACCATCCCGCAGGCCGATCTGGAGCGCATCGTCGCCGAGTTCGAGGCCGAGTTCACCGAGGGTGCGGGCCTGCTCGATTCGGCCGACCGGATGGACACGATCCTCAACGAATCGCTGTCGCCCGAAGAGATGAGCGCCATCATGGGCGAGAAGAAGTTCGAGCCGGTCGCGGAAGGGCCCGCGCCGATCTGGCCGGACGTCGAGAAGCTCGAACCGGCAAGGCTCGGCGCCTTCCTTGCGGGCGAGCATCCGCAGACGTCCGCGATGGTGCTTTCGAAGCTGGCGCCGCAGGCCGCCGCCAATGTTCTGCTCACCATGGAAAAGCCGATGCGCAGCCAGATCATCAAGCGCATGGTGACGATGGCCAACATCCCGGACGCGGCATCCAGGATCGTCGAGAACCAGCTGCGCGTGAGCGTGCTGTCGCAGAAGGCCAGCAGGGACACCACGGCCGGGCAGGAACGCGTCGCCAGCATGCTCAACGAGATGGCGAAGCCGGAACTGGACGACCTGATGCAGGACCTGGAGGAAGCCGGCACGCCCGATCTCGCTGGCGTCAAGTCGCGGCTGTTCGCCTTCGACGATCTGCCGCTGCTGCCGCAGAAAGCCCGGGTTCTGCTCTTCGACGGGCTGTCGACCGAACTCGTCACGCTGGCGCTTCGCGGCGCGTCGCCGGAGCTGGCCGAATCGGCACTGTCGGCGATCGGCGCGCGCTCTCGCCGCATGATCGAATCCGAGCTTGGACAGGGATCGGAAGGCATTGCGCTTGCCGACATCATGGCGGCCCGCAAGAGCATATCGAGCGCCGCCATCCGGCTGTCGCGCGAAGGCGCCTTCGAGCTGCCTTCGATGCAGGCAGCCACCGCCGAAGCCGCCTGACGACAGCCACACGGTCAGAGCGTCATGGCGGAAGCGGTCGACAAGGATTCCAAAACCGAGGAAGCCACAGAAAAGAAGATCCGCGACACGATCGAACAGGGCAAGCTGCCCCATTCGCGCGAGACCGCGATCTTTGCGTCCTTCCTCGCCATCCTGGTTTTCGCGGTCTTCTACGCCAAGGATGCGATCGTCGACCTCGGCATGTTCCTGTCGACCTTCCTGGAAAAGCCGGAAGCTTGGCCGATGGACACCGAGACCGACGTCATCTCGCTCTACAGGCAGGTGATGAGCGAGATCGGCCGCGCCGTCGTCAGCCTGCTCGTGCTCCTGACGGTTGCCGGCATCGGCGCTTCGGTTTTCCAGAACCTGCCGCAGATCGTCGGTGAACGGATCAGGCCGCAGCTGTCGCGCATCTCGATCGCCAAGGGCTGGAGCCGGATGTTCGGCGTGCAGGGCTGGGTCGAATTCCTGAAATCGCTGGCAAAGCTTGGCTTCGCGATCGCGGTGCTGAGCTTCACGCTCTCGCAAGATCATCGCAAGCTGCTCGCCGGCATGATCACCAACCCGGTCTCGTTCGGCCTGGTGATACGCGGCATCTTCGTCGACATTTTGGTGGCGATCGTTTTCGTCATGGGCCTGATCGCGGTGGTCGACATCGTATGGTCGCGTTTCCACTGGCGGCGCGACCTGCGCATGACCAAGCAGGAAGTGAAGGACGAGCTGAAGCAGTCGGAAGGCGATCCGATCGTCAAGTCGCGGTTGCGCTCGCTGGCGCGCGACCGGGCGCGCAAGCGCATGATGACGGCGGTCCCGCGCGCGACGCTGGTGATCGCCAACCCGACGCACTATTCGATCGCGCTGAAATATGTGCGCGGGGAGGATTCCGCTCCCATCGTGCTCGCCAAGGGGCAGGATCTGGTGGCGCTCAAGATCCGCGAGATCGCCAGGGAGAACAACATCCCGATCTTCGAGGACGTGACGCTTGCGCGCTCCATGTACAAGCAAGTTTCGGTTGATAGCGTGATCCCGTCGCAATTCTACCAGGCGGTCGCCGAATTGGTGCGGATCGTCTACTCGAAGAAGGCCTCGCGCAAAGCAACCCAATGAACGGACGCCGCTAATCCATGGACCGGCAACCACACGCCAATTCCCGCGAGCTGATCGTCGCCAGCGCCATCGAGCCTGTTGTGGGCGAGTTGAGGCTGATCGACGTTGCCGACTATATCGCCTTCATCCGGCTCGAGCATTTCGCCTGCCTGTCGGACCTGGTGGATTCGGCGGCCGAGCTTTACTTCCGGCCGGGCACATTGCGGCTCGGCCATGGCGGCGAGGCGCATGTCGACTGGAGCGGCAGTCCGCGCATCGTGCTTGATCTCGAGCTGCGGCCGCGCGGCGTGACGGTCTATTTCCAATTGACGCTGACCGAGCGCGGGCCTTCCGTGGTGGTCAACTACGTGTCGTTCGAGAAGCCCGGCGAGACGCCTGAGCACAACACTGCCTTGCTCGAGGATGCCGTGGAGGAGGCGCGCATCCGCAGGACCGAGCCGCTGGCTTTTCCGTAACGATCTGATTGCAGCCGAGCCAATTTCGCTGCGGCACGTTTACAACGCCGCAGGCTCGGTGTTGCTACTCGATCAGGCCGAGCCGCAGCGCCTTGGCGACCGCCTGGTTGCGGTTGACCGCGTTGAGCTTCTGCGTCGACTGGGTGAGGTACTGGTTGGCGGTGTGCACCGAGAGCTTGAGAAGCTTGGCGATCTCTTCGCTGGTGTTGCCGTTGGCGGTCAGCTTCAGGCATTCGAGCTCGCGCTTGGAGATCGAACGCATCCGGCCGCTGTCGCTGGGGCGGATGCGGGCGACGGCCGCGAAAAGCGCGAAGGAGCGAGCGTGGATCTCGCACAGCATGTCGTCGGATAACGCCATCTCAGAGCCCAGGAAGACGACCAGACCGCATTGACCGCGCTCGGCATGCACGGGAAGCGCGATGCCATTGGTGCCGGGCGCCAGCGGCGCGGTCGGCTCGGCCCAGGCGAGCGACTGGAAGATCTGCCGCGATCCGGCGATGCCGTCGTCGGCCCACCAGCGCGGCGTGGTCGAGATGCGGCTGTGGCGCACCACATCCTCGCCATTGGCGCCGGAGATGAATTTGGTCGCGACCGCGGTGCTCGGATAGTCGGAATCGAAGCACGCTACGAGACGCGCGCGCTCAGGCGAGGGGCTGACGAAATAGAGGCCGAAGGCTGAGGCGTTGATGTCGACCGCGATCCAGCGGCAGCGGCGCACGGCATCCGGAATGGTGGCCGCATGATGCGTCTCCGAGCCCAGCGAGAAGGCGCCGAAGGGATTGCGCTGATCGTTGAAAAGGGCGGCGGCCGCCTCTTTGACCTGTGCGTGCTTCAAATGATGCCGCTCCTGATCGCCGTCGCGATCGCCATCGCGCGGTTCGAGGCCGCGAACTTCTGGATGGCGTGCGTGATGTAGCTGTTGACGGTGTTGGACGAGACGCCGAGGATGACGGCCACCTCGTCGGTGGTCTTGCCTTCCGAAACCCAGAACAGGCATTCGCGCTCGCGGTCCGACAACGGGTCCTGCATGGATGCCGCCGCGATCAACTGCGGAATGCTGGAAAGCGCATAGCAGCATTTGAGCTGCGCCTTCATCAGGGCCGTCAGGTCGATCTTGCCTGCCTCGGCGGCCGAGAACAGCACGAACAGGCGCTGGCGGCCGACATTGAGCCGCAACGAGTAGATTTCGGCATGGCCGAGCACGTCGAGCAGGCGGGCCTCTTCGCCGGTCAGCAATGCGCCGGCGTCGGGCGCGTGCGCCGCCACCAACGGCTTCGGACGCACCCCCGGCGCCACGGTCAGAGGTCCGAGCGCCAGGTTGGCGATCAGCCTTTTGCCGATCAGCTCGATGGCATCGAAGATCCAGTTCGAGGAGACGATGCGCGCGTCGTTGCGGTCCTGGTCATGCACAATGGCGACCAGCATGTAGCTGTCTGCGCCGATGTCGGCTGCAAGCTGCATGAAAAAACCGGTGAGATCGCCGCGGGACGTCAGGTGCGGGCCTGAAGCATCGGGTTGGAGAAGCGCGGCGGGACTGCTCATTTCCAATTCTTGGATTCTTGCCGGAATCGATCCTTGTGCCCGGTGCTGGCGAAGCCGGCGGCCGGACCCGAAACACATCACGTTTACGAAGACACACTCACGGACGCGAACGGCGCCCCAACCGCGCCGAATCCCTCCAGGGAACGCGAAACCGTCCGCGTCTGGTGCCGGCCTGGCGCCGGAACTTGAGACTTTGGGTGGTCGCCGCGCCCCCCGTGGACCGGCTGATTCGGGTCTAATCTACCCGCAGATGAATCCGACATCAAATGCGATTTGACAAAATCGAATCCGGTGGACTCGCGTTGCGACTCAGCGGCCGGTTTTCGCGTTGCTTGGCGGTGATTTCAAAGCTGAATTGAGCCTTTCGCCGCGCGGCTGCAACAAATACGCCCCCGGTTGCATCCGGGGGCGTAGGCCCATTCGGGTGGGGATCAGCGATCCTCGAAGCCGGTCAGCACGCCGACGGCATTGATGCCGATCTCTTCCACGGCGTAGCCGCCTTCCATGACGAACAGCGTCGGCAGGCCGAGCCTGGCGATGCGGCGGCCGATCTTGGGGTAGTCGACGCTCTTCAGCTTGAACTGGCTGATCGGGTCCTTCTCGAAGGTGTCGACGCCGAGCGAGACGATGACGACATCGGGGGCGTAGGCGGTGAGCTTGCCGCAGGCATCCTCCAGCGATGCGCTCCAGCCGTCCCAGTCGGTGCCGAAGGGCATCGGGTAGTTGACGTTGAAACCTTCGCCTTCGCCTTCGCCGCGCTCATCGGCGTGGCCGAGAAAGAAGGGATACTCGACCATCGGGTCGCCATGCAGGTTGAGTACCTGGATATCGCCGCGGCGATAGAAGATCTCCTGCGTGCCGTTGCCGTGGTGGTAGTCGACATCGAGGATCGACACGCGCCTGGCGCCCTGGTCGCGGAACCATTGCGCGACGACGGCGGCGTTGTTGATGAAGCAATAGCCCCCCATGAAGGCGGCACCCGCATGATGGCCGGGCGGGCGGCAAAGCGCGAAGGCGGTGCGCTCGCCGCCCTTGACGAGGGCGGCGGCGGTCAGCGCGACATCATAGGATGACTTGATCGCCGCCCAGGTGCCTTCGACGAAGGTGGCGCCGGCATCGAAGGAATAATAGCCGAGCAGGGCGTCGACGCGCTTCGGCGGAACGTCGCCGCGCAGGCCGCGCGTCGGCCAGGTGAAGCCCATGGCCGAGCCCGTGAAACCGGCGGCGACCCATTCCGGCCAGACCGTCGGCAGGAAATCGATGTAGTGGGCATCATGCACGCGCTTGGCGGCGGCGAGGTCGTGCTCGACCGGTCCGATGATCGGCCCGAGCTTCTCGCTCTCCACCCGCGCCTTGATGAATTCGGCTCGCGACGGTTTCTCGAAGCCGGGCACGATGGCCGATGTGACCAGTTCCATCTGGCCTGAATGACCGGCGTGAAGCGGCGAAAAGACAGTCTTCATGGAATTCCCCTGGAAGTACGAAAACAGTTGGAGGTGCGAAATCAGTCGAGGTTGAGATAGGGGGTCACGAGAGCCAGCCACATGGCTTCCACATCGTCCTCTATGAGGTCGAATGTCTTGCGATCCCGCTTCAGTCCGACAAGCCTGCAGGCGTGCCCGACCTCCATCATCACCAGGCCCAGCCGCTTGGCGGTCTTTTCCTCGAGCGCCGGGTTCACATGCTGCAGCCAGGCTGCGTAGAGGGCGATGATCTCCTTGTCGTATCCATCCTGGATCGGCCTCAGGTCGGCATTGCCGGATATCGCCTCGATCACCGGCATCAGCGTGACGTTGTCGAGATAGAGCCTGGATGTGTCGATGAAGAGCTTGCGCACTTCGCGCTGAAACTCGTCGCGGTTGGTGGGCTGGGCAACTTTGATACGCTTGGCAATCACCTCGGGAAAGGAAGACAGCCAGCGCCTGCCGAGTTCGAGAAGGATGGCTTCCTTGTTGGGGAAATATTGGTAGACCGAACCGACTGATAGGCCGGCGCGCTGCGCGATGGCGAGCGTCGTCGGGGTCTTGGTTCCTTGCTCGCGGGTCAGGATCAGCGCTGCGTCGAGAATCCTGTCGACCACCTTGCTCGACCGTTGCTGCCGTGGCTGCTTGCGCGGCTCGAGCGCTATTTTGGTCTTGCGGTCGAGACTGCGCTTCACTGCTCGTTGCCCCCATTCCCCGCTCGGCCTCACGCGGTGCAGTCCACTATACATGCCAAATTCCGGCTGTTGACAAACGCGAATAAACAGTCGCATTCTTTATCCACGCTGTCTTCAACGATAACAAGGGGAATTTCGAAGACGGCGCATCGGCATCGACTTTGTCCCACGGCGCCGCCCCGGTGGAGCGGCGGCTCGCAGGACTTCGCGCTGTCGGTCCCTCAGCAAATGTGGAGTCGCGATGTCGGTTGGTGGTGCGGATCTGGTGGTCGTCAACGGTCGAGTGCTGACCATGGACGATGACAATCCTGCCGCCGAGGCTATCGCCGTCAAGGACGGCGTCATCATCGCCATCGGCAGCCGCGCTTCCATCGAAGAACTCAAAGGACCGGCGACAAAAATTGTCGACGCCCAGGGCGGCTCGGTGCTGCCGGGTTTCATCGAGGCGCATATGCATCTGTTCGGCGGCGCGGCCGAGCTCGACAATCTGCATCTGGCGGGCGTGCATGGCTTCGACGCGCTGCGCGACGCGATCCAGGATTTCGCCGCGAAGCGCCCGGACGCCAAGCTGCTGATCGGCGCCGGCGTCGACTACGCGATTCTGCCCGAGCCGGTGACGCGCCACGATCTCGACCGCATCATTCCTGACCGGCCCTTCGTCATGTCGGCATCCGACCACCATACGATGTGGGCGAACACCAAGGCGCTGGAAGAGGCCGGCCTGCTGCATGGCAAGGAGGTCGGCCAAGGCAACGAGATCGTCATGGGCGCGGACGGGCTTGCCGCAGGCGAGCTGCGCGAGAGCGAGGCGTTCGGGCCGGTCCTCGACCACTACGGGGCAAATCGCGCGCGGCTTGGCCTGGAGGGAGTCGAGCCGGATCCTCATCCTTCGCCAAGCGAGCTGGCGGCCGATCGCGATCTGATGCATCGCGGGCTTGAATGGTGCGCCAAGCAAGGCATCACATCGATCCAGAACATGGACGGCAACTTCTACCAGCTCGAGCTGCTGGCCGATCTGGAAAAAGAGGGACGGTTGCTTTGCCGCACCAAAATCCCGTTCCACTTCAAGAACTTCATGAAGCTGGACATGCTGGAAAAAGCCTCGCGGATGGCCGCAACCTACAAGTCCGAGTGGCTGTCCTCCGGCATGGTCAAGGTCTTCTATGACGGCGTGCTGGATTCCTGGACCGCGGTGATGGTCGACGACTATGCCGACCGTCCCGGTTGGCGCGGCGAGCCGCTGTTTTCGCCGCAGCATTTCGCCGAGGTCGCGGTCGAGGCCGATAGGCGCGGGTTGCAGATCGCCGTGCATTCGATCGGCGATGGCGCGGTTCGCGCGGTGCTCGACGGCTATCAGGCGGCGGCGAAGAAGAACGGCAGGCGCGACAGCCGCCACCGCGTCGAGCATATCGAGGTGATCACGGCGCCCGACGTGCCGCGCTTCGCCGAACTTGGCGTTCTGGCTTCGATGCAGCCGGCGCATCCGCCGGGGGCGATGAACTTCCCGCTGGAGCCGACGATCTCGCGCATCGGCCGCGACAAGTGGCCGTTGAGCTATGCCTGGCGCACGCTGAAAAAC
>NZ_RZRY01001190.1:0-1229 GCF_003998035.1 Mesorhizobium sp. M2A.F.Ca.ET.039.01.1.1
CCCCGGAGATGTCGAAGACCGGCCCGCCTGCGGAAAGCTGCTGGGCAGCGGCCCGCGCCCGGTTGATCCACGTGGTAGTCGCCTCACCCTCGGCGACGATGCGACCATCGACGACCGAGAGTCGTACCGAATCCGGCGGCGCCAGCGACGCCGACAGCCGCTTCAGCACGAATTCCGGCTCGAGGCTCTGATAGAACTGCCAGTTTGAATGAACGCGGGCGGGATCGACCTCCGTTCCCGACAGCAGCGACTGCGGGTCCGCGGCGAGCGGGTCTCTCAGGCCGGCGACATAGAACTCGCCGCCACGAATTTTTTGGTCCGAAACGACTATGCCCGGTTGGGCCGCCAGCCGCGACAGGTAGGCCTGCCAGCGGTGTGCGGTTTGCCAGGACAGAAAGAACCAGCCGCCCGCCACGATCAATGCCAGCAGGACCGCCGTCACCACCAGCCACGGAAATCCCTCTTTCGAATCCATGTGCTGCAGCTCGACGCAGGTCTGCAACTGCGTCTCAACGCCGGGCAACTGGGAACTGTCGCCGTCGAACCGCTCCAGGGCCCGCGAGAATTCTTGATGGATGCGAAGCAGTACGTCGCGGATGACTTCATGCAGTTCCTCCGGAGGATTTCCCCGGATCACCGCAACCAGGGTCGCAAACTGTCCGACTTCCGACCAGAGGCGAAGTTCCCCAAACCGGATGGTGTCGAGGCCGCTGTTTTCCTTCTCCTTGAAAGAGTCCTTCACAAAATCCTGGATCGCGCTCAGCATCGAGGAAATCAGTTGAGGGTCTTCGCTGGTTGCGTCTTGGGAAGTTACATGCGCAATCAGGAGCCCGGAAGCGCGGCTGATGAGAAAGACATGTTCTACGCGATAGATAAGAGAATGCTTGAGAACAACTGCAGAGAAGCTTGTCCCCGTTCGCCAGGCTTCAAACCTCCACTTCAACCCATGCCATGTGAATATATGCCTCAGAGACTCATTCAACGACTGGAAGGTTTGGTCGATCTTTTCGCCGATCGACTTGCGAATGGCCGGCAGAAACACCGGATATAATATATCGGTGAGCGTGTTTGGGTTCTTTTGGATGGACCGCTGCGCCGCCCGTTCGACAGCCGGGGCAAGAGCCTCGCCGAGTTGCGTATGGGACGCGCGCGCAGTTGCTTCGGGCAGAACGTTGCCCACCGCGGCGGCAAGCTGCTCGGGTTCGTCGAGCAGGTGCGTAACGCGGGAC
>NZ_RZRY01001191.1:0-1218 GCF_003998035.1 Mesorhizobium sp. M2A.F.Ca.ET.039.01.1.1
CTTGAAATCTCGGCGCTAATATCGGCTCCTTCGTAGGGCAATGCCTGAGGACGTTTCTCGCACGCCTAGCCGTCATGATACACGCGCTCATTTGATTGCGTGGCATCGGTGGAGAGCGCTGTCACAAACGGCTGGACGACTTTCCTCATATCGCGCCGGCGGAGCCTGTTTTGATCGTGCCCCATGGCGTGGTGTAGGTAACGGCATTGGTCGCCGTGCTCTCCGGCAAGGGCCGGACTGATCAGCGCGCCACTGCCGGCAGGCTGATGAGCGGATCATCGCTCATCTGACTGATGGTCTCAAGGGTCATGTAGCGCGCCCGCTGCACGGCCCATTCATCATTCTGTTCAAGCAGCAAGGCGCCGACGAGGCGGACAATGGCATCGTCATTGGGAAAGATGCCGACGACCTCGGTCCTCCGCTTGATCTCGCCGTTGAGCCGCTCGATCGGGTTGATCGAGTGAAGCTTGACGCGGTGCTCCTTCGGAAAGGTCATGTAGGCGAGGACATCGTGTTCGGCTTCATCCATGATGGCGGCGAGCTTCGGTACCTTCGGCCGGATCTGACGGCAACGGCGCGCCATTGCACGCTTGCGGCCTCGGCCGTCTCCTGGGCAAACGCGGTGGCGATGAAGGCCGAGACGACCCGGCGCCCGCTCTTGCCGGCATGCGCCAGCACGTTGCGCATAAAATGAACCCGGCAGCGCTGCCAAGTGGCGCACAGCACCTTCGAGACTGCGGCCTTGATGCCCTCATGGGCATCTGACACGACAAGCTTGACGCCGCGCAGGCCGCGGCGGGTCAGCTTGCGCAGGAACTCTGTCCAGATCGGCTCCGATTCCGACGTGCCGATCTCCATGCCGAGCACTTCACGCCGGCCGTCCGCGTTGACGCCCACCGCAATGATGACGGCGACCGAGACGATCCGCCCACCGCGGCGGACCTTCAGGTAAGTGGCGTCGATCCACAGGTACGGCCAATCGCCCTCGATCGGCCGCTCCAGGAAGGCCTTGACCTTGTCGTCGATCTCTACGCACAGCCGGCTGACCTGGCTTTTGGAGATGCCGCTCATGCCCATCGCCTTGACCAGGTCATCGACCGAGCGGGTCGAGATGCCTTGGATGTAGGCCTCCTGGATGACGGCGGTCAGCGCCTTCTCGGCCATGCGCCGCGGCTCCAGGAAGCCCGGAAAGTAGGAGCCCTTCCTGAGCCTGGGGAC
>NZ_RZRY01001192.1:0-1217 GCF_003998035.1 Mesorhizobium sp. M2A.F.Ca.ET.039.01.1.1
GCCGGAGAATGTTTCCGGACTGTCCGGTCCATCGGCGTCGAGAATAATCTCGCCGCCGCCCTCGAAGCCCTCGCGTCCAAGCTTCGACTGCTCGGGCAGGAACAGCGCCTCGACCGGCTCGTCTATATGTGCGCTTACCGGCTCCAGGGTGACGATGCAGGCCTGCGTGATGTCGGCCTCGACACGACCGGTAACCTTGACGCCGTTGCGCTTCCACGAAGCAACAAGCAATTCGGCACGGTAGCTTTCGACCGAAAGCAGCTCATATTCGGCTGCAAGTGCTTCGCGCTGGCGCTGATCGGCCTCGACCAGGATCGGCAGGCCCTTTTGCGGCAGCCGCGCGACATTGGCGACAAAGGATACCGGGCTGCGCAATTCAGCGTCTTTCATGCTGGCCTCCTTCAAGCGGCCCCGGCGGCCGGGAATGCGACCGTGCCGGCGGCGATCGATTCGGTCGGCTGCGCGGCGAGCTTCTGGCTGGCATCGCAGACATAATCCGCCAGCAGCGACGCCTGCGGCCAGGGGCCCGCGTCCGGCCTGACATTGCGCGCAAGCGCCGCCGCAAGCGCCGACCGGTCGTTTTCTCGGAGGGCATCATCATAGGCGGTCGTGCGGCCGTAAAACATCCTTGCCAGCTTCTTCATGCGCTTGGGCACGCCGACATCGCTGATTCCAAGTTCGCGCAGCGAATGATCGACATCGAGGAAGAACTCGTCGATCAGCACTTGCGCGACCTCGGCCGCCACGCCTCGCTCGCCATGCAGACGGTGCTGGACGAGATAGATATGCAGCGACAGCATCTCGAAGCGGCCGAGCGGCGTATCCGGCACATTCCAGTCCGAATAAAACACCGTTTGCCGCGCCGCCGCCACGATTTGTGCGTAGAGCGCGTCGGTGATAGCGCGGTTGGCATTGCGTTCGCGGCCAAAAAGGCGCTGGAACATTGAGGGCGGTCTCCCGGGGACCTGTTGTTTGATTTGGCCTTGTTGCATCGGCATGCAAGCTGGTTTACCGGTTTTGCGGCCCAGCGCAAGTTGCGGGGATGTGATGGAGAATTGTTGTTGGGTGCGCTGAAATTCAAGTCGTTTCTTGCGCCCGCCCCGGTGGGCGTGGCTTCACTGCTGATGGTCGTATCAGCGCTTTCCGCCTGCAATTCATCTAAGATGTTCGGCGATCTCCATCCAAGCGAGACGCTGACGAAAGGCTACGTCATCGAC
>NZ_RZRY01001193.1:0-1216 GCF_003998035.1 Mesorhizobium sp. M2A.F.Ca.ET.039.01.1.1
GATATAGGGCTGCCGCGCGTAAAATCAAAGGCTCCAGGCTGGCCCATTGCCGCCGCCGCGCCGCTCTGATCTTGTCGGCGGCATGCAGGTCATTCCATCCAATATCCGCGGCCCGCTGTTCATGGTCGTCTCGACGGGGTCCTACCTCGTCAACGACACGATGATGAAGCTCGCGACCGCCGGGCTGCCGCCCTATGAGGTGCTGCTGCTGCGCGGCGCGGCGGCCACAGCGTGGGGTGTACCGCTGCTTCTGATGCTGGGTTATGCCAGGCAGATCCCGCTGCTCTTCGAACGCAAGGTGCTGCGCCGCAACCTGTTCGAGCTCCTGGCGATCCTCTGCTACGTCGTCGCCCTGGCGAACATGCAGATCGCGGATTCCACCGCGCTCGGCCAGATCACGCCGCTCCTCGTGCTGGTCGGCTCCTCAATGCTGTTCGGCGAAAGGATCGGCGCAACGCGCATGGCGCTGATCGGCCTTGGCTTTGTCGGAGCGCTCATGGTGGCGCAGCCGACCATGCAGGGCATTTCGGTCTATGCGCTGCTGGCGCTCGGCAACGCCGCCTTTGCGGCGGTGCGCGACATAGCCGGCCGCAAGGTGAGCGCCGAGGTGCCCGGCATGATCGTCGCCATCGCCGCCGTCCTGGTGGTGCTGGTCGGCTCAGGCGCGGCGCATCTGGTCTCCGAGCAATGGATGATGCCCGAAGGACGCCATCTGCTGCTGATCGCGGGTGCCGGCCTGTTCCTGATCTTCGGCCATTTCTTCATCTTCATGGCCTACCGCGTCGGGCCGACAAGCGCGGTGGCGCCCTTCTATTACTGCTTCACCGTCTGGGCAGTCATTTCGGGGCTGCTGGTGTTCGGGCAGTTTCCCAACGCGCTCGCCGTCTGCGGCATCCTGCTGGTCATGGTCAGCGGCCTTGTGATCGTCTCTCTCGACGAGAGGAAGCGCCGATTGGCCATGGTCGCCTGACGACGCGCATCAATCTGGGCCGATCCGACAGGATCGACTCCCAGCAGCCCGGCCGGCTGCGACTTTCTTGGCCTACAGCGTGCGCTTGCCCGAAATCTGGTGATAGGCCCAGAGCACGACGATCGAGCCGATGACGGCCACGATCAGGCTCCAGATGTTTAGGCCGGTGACACCGGCCGAGCCGAAAGCGCTGAAGATCAGCCCGCCGACGATGGCGCCGACGATGCCGAGCACAATGTCCATGAT
>NZ_RZRY01001194.1:0-1217 GCF_003998035.1 Mesorhizobium sp. M2A.F.Ca.ET.039.01.1.1
GTCTCAGCACCGGCGCGGCGCGCTCGGGGTTGAGCGGGAAGTCCAGATTGTCGAGCTGGTCCGATCCGGGCCCCAGGCTCTCGCCGGCCTGCAGCTCGAGCAGCTTTTCCGGGTCGATGCTGATCGAATCGGTTTCCACCGTCGCCGAGGCGGCGATCGCGCCGGCGATGATTTCGCCCTGCGTCATCAGGCTCTCGACGCGAGCGTCGATCAGGCCGTCGCGAAAGGTGTTGAGGTAGAGGATGCCGGTCACCAGCACGGCAAGGCCGGCCAGGTTGAGGAACAGGATGCGCCTCGTCAGGCTGGAGAAGATGTGATGGCCGAGAAACCGGCGCATCGGCACCGTGATTCTCGACACGAAGGCGGGCACGATCCGCGGCGGACGCCTTGCCGCGCCCGCCCGTCTGCCTCGCTCTACTTCCACTGCCATCGAATAGCAGGCCCTGGTTAATTAGTGAGTAGTGAGTAGGCAGTAGGCAGTAGGGAATAGAGCAGTGGCTGGCGGGGACCGCAGCTGGCATAACCGGCCGCTCGCACTATTCAAAGCTGACTACCGACTATTCCCTACTGCCTACTCACTACTGCCTATTCATGCTTCGCGGAACCGGTACCCGACTCCGTAAAGGGTTTCGATCATCTCGAAGTCGTCGTCGACGGCCTTGAACTTCTTGCGCAGCCGCTTGATGTGGCTGTCGATGGTGCGGTCGTCGACATAGACCTGCTCATCATAGGCCGAATCCATCAGCGCATCACGGCTTTTCACCACACCGGGGCGCTGCGCCAGCGAATGCAGGATGAGGAACTCGGTCACCGTCAGCGTCACCGGCTCGCCTTTCCAGGTGCAGGTATGGCGTTCCTGGTCCATCACCAGCTGGCCGCGTTCGAGCGAGCGGGCCTGCTGGGCGGGCGCCTTGGCCGCCGCCTCGCGGGCGCTGGTCCGGCGCAGCACCGCCCGCACGCGCTCGACCAGGAGCCGCTGCGAGAAGGGTTTGCGGATGAAATCGTCGGCGCCCATCTTGAGGCCGAACAATTCGTCGATCTCGTCGTCCTTAGACGTCAGGAAGATCACCGGCAGGTCCGATTTCTGACGCATGCGGCGCAACAGCTCCATGCCGTCCATGCGCGGCATCTTGATGTCGAGGATGGCGAGGTTCGGCGGGCGCGCCGCCAGGCCTTCCAGCGCCGACGCGCCGTCGGTGTAGGTTTCGACCCGGTAG
>NZ_RZRY01001195.1:0-1213 GCF_003998035.1 Mesorhizobium sp. M2A.F.Ca.ET.039.01.1.1
GTGCCGGGGGCGGACGCGGGACAGCGCGCGCCCCATTCGATGGCCGTGTCGATGTCGGCCGCCTCGATCATGTAGAAGCCGGCCAATTGCTCCTTGGTGTCGGCATAGGGGCCGTCGAGCACATTGGTCTTGCCGCCGGTGAGCCGCACCGAGGTGGCCGCCTGGGTCGGGCGCAGCCGCTCGCCGGCGATATACGCCCCGGATTTCTTCAGCGCTTCGGTGTAGGCGCCATAGGCCGCGAGCACCTGGTGGGTCTGCTCCTTTGGAGCATTCGCCATCGCGGCTTCGTCATTGTAGATCAAAAGCATGTATCGCATGGTCTTCTCCCGTTTCTTGAAGGCCGCGTCGTTGCGTGCCGACCTATGTCGTGCGGCATCGACCGATTTCGACAGGCGCCGGAAAAATCTTTCGTCCCCAAAGCAGCCAAGCGCAAGTCGGCGCTTTTTCGCCGCCACTCAACCGTTCGTCCAGATCATGATCCCAAAAAGTGGCCCCGGTTTTTTTGGAAAGGATCATGGTCAAACAGAATGCGTTGAATTGCGGGTTGGCATTTGGCTCCTCCCGTCTAAACTCACGAGTCTCGCGCCGGGGAGGCGGCAGCGCGACTGTTTTCAGGAGAGGAAACCCTATGCTCGATTTCAGGACGAAATTTGTTGCCGCCGGCGCCTTGGCGCTGTCGCTCGGTCTCGGCGCCGTATCGGCCGGGGCGCAGGAGTTCATCAATGTGCTCACCGGCGGCACGTCGGGCGTCTATTATCCGCTCGGCGTCGCGCTGTCCGAAATCTACGGCAAGGGCATAGAGGGCTCACGCACGCAGGTTCAGGCGACCAAGGCTTCGGTCGAGAACCTGAACCTCCTGCAGCAGGGCAAGGGCGAGATCGCCTTCGCGCTCGGCGATTCCGTCAAGATGGCCGCCGAGGGCAACACCGAAGCCGGCTTCCCGGGCAAGCTCGACAAGTTGCGCGGCATTGCCGCGATCTATCCCAATTATATCCAGATCGTCGCCAGCCAGGACTCCGGCATCAAGACGCTCGCCGACCTCAAGGGCAAGAGCCTGTCGGTGGGCGCGCCCGCCTCCGGCACCGAGCTCAACGCGCGCGCCATCTTCGCCGCCGCCGGTCTCAAATACGAGGATCTCGGACGCGTCGAATATCTGCCTTTCGCCGAGTCCGTCGAGCTGATCAAGAACCGCCAGCTCGACGCCACCTTGCAG
>NZ_RZRY01001196.1:0-1201 GCF_003998035.1 Mesorhizobium sp. M2A.F.Ca.ET.039.01.1.1
ACCCGCCCAGCAGGGCACAACCCACGCCGGAAACGAACTCAAAACTGGATAGAAACTGGGGGCAACGTCACCCCGCCCGTATCCCGCGGTTCAGTTCAAACAGGCTTCATGTAGTCGCGACCCGTGCGCGCCCGCCCATCGAGCCCGCGACCACACGGAATCTTCCAGATTCACAGGCACTCAATGAAGCTAGCGCGAGTCTTTTCCCGAACCTCTTCAAGAGTCACGCAATGGGCGAGTTCTCTGAGAATCATGCCTCGACCCGAGTTCTTGTCGATCTCGAACACAGCTAGATCTGTGATCACCAGACTGGCTACGCCTCTTCCGGTTAGGGGCAAGGTACACTCCTTGAGCAGCTTTGGCTCACTTTTCGCTTCATGCTCCATGACCACGATCACGCGCCTGACACCAGCGACCAGATCCATTGCGCCGCCCATGCCCTTTACCATTTTGCCCGGGATCATCCAATTCGCCAGGTCGCCGTTCTCTGCAACTTGCATG
The DNA here is from genome assembly GCF_003998035.1 of Mesorhizobium sp. M2A.F.Ca.ET.039.01.1.1. Lineage (NCBI taxonomy): Bacteria > Pseudomonadati > Pseudomonadota > Alphaproteobacteria > Hyphomicrobiales > Phyllobacteriaceae > Mesorhizobium > Mesorhizobium sp. M2A.F.Ca.ET.039.01.1.1. The sequence continues at coordinate 502 of NZ_RZRY01001196.1, forward strand.
GCTCCCAAAATTGACAGATCAATGTGGCCGCCTCGGACCATCCCAAAGCTGTCGGCGCTGGAAAAGAAGCTCGTCTCCGGAAGCTCAGAGATTGTTTGCTTTCCAGCATTGATTAGGTCCGGATCTTCTTCGCCTTCCAGCGGAAATGGCCCCATCCCTAGCATGCCGTTCTCGCTATGAAGGCGAACTTCAATTCCCTTTGGTACGTAGTTAGCGACAAGTGTCGGGATGCCGATTCCGAGATTGACATAGAAGCCATCCCTAATTTCCTGTGCCGCTCGAGCCGCCATCTGTTCACGCGTCCAAGCCATCAGACAGTCTCCTCAGCCAATTTGCGAACGGTCCTCTGTTCAATCCGCTTTTCCGGATCCGGAACGTGGACAATGCGAGAGACGAATATCCCCGGCGTATGAATTTGATCTGGGTCGATGGAGCCCGTCTTTACGAGACACTCGACCTCAGCAATCGTAGCCCTTGCAGCAGTCGCCATTATTGGATTGAAATTTCTGGCAGTCTTTCGGTAAACGAGGTTACCCTCGAAGTCGCCCTTCCAAGCGTGGATGAGCGCAACATCCGCAAAAAGCGCAGTTTCTATGACGAACTCCTCGCCGTTGAACCTGCGCACCTCTTTGCCTTCAGCGACGCTTGTACCGACCCCGGTTTTTGTGAAAAAGGCAGGAATTCCTGCGCCACCGGCGCG
>NZ_RZRY01001197.1:0-1201 GCF_003998035.1 Mesorhizobium sp. M2A.F.Ca.ET.039.01.1.1
GTCGGGGGTTTCGTGAACCATTCCTGTCTGTTCCTATGGCGTCAAACTGCCTCGACGTGGCCGTGAAGCATCGCGCTATAGGGTATTATTCCCCTAAGTCTGTAGAGATAGATTATTCCAATTCGACCGCCAGCTTCGGAATTTTTTCTCGGCAAGCAAACCGCGCCATCGCTCTAGCCTGAAGAGTCACGCAGCAGCAGGCGCGAACCGACATCGACGATCGATCTGATCGCGGGGAGCAGTTCCTGCCCCAATGACGTCAGCTCATATTCCACCGTCGGAGGCGACGTCGGCATGACGTGGCGGGTCAGGACGCCACGCTGCTCAAGGTCACGCAGCCGGCTCGTCATGACCTTCGCGGAGATGAAGGGGTTATCGCGGCGCAATTCGGAGAACCGGCGCGGCCCTTCACTCAATGACCAGAGCACCTCCGGCGTCCAGCAACCGCCGAGCAGATCCATGCACTTCGACATCGGGCAACCGGGGAGCGTCGCCACTTTCTTCCTTACCTTGAGAACCATCGCACATCCCTTTGCGGGGCAGTTTCCAGTTGGTTACCGGAAAACGATGGTAACCCCAAGATACGTGGTTTCCCGTGGTAACGATCGTCGCTATTTAGGGGCTATTCATCCGACAAACACGAAATGGACTGAACAATGTACGCAGTAACTGGAGCAACAGGACAACTGGGCCGCCTCGTGATCGAGGCGCTGCTGAAGACCATTCCCGCTGACCGGATCGTCGCGGCGGTTCGCGACCCTGCAAAGGCCAGCGATCTGACCGAACGCGGCGTGATCGTGCGCGAGGCTGACTACAGCCGGCCCGACACGCTCCGTTCGGCCCTGGCCGGCGTCGAGAAACTGTTGTTGATTTCCTCGACCCAAGTCAGTGGCCGCCTTCCGCGGCATCGTACCGTGATCGACGCAGCAACAGCGGCCGGCGTTTCGCTGATCGCCTATACGAGCATGCTGCACGCCGACACGTCGCCCGCGATGCTCGCGATCGAGCATCGGCAGACGGAGGAGGTCATCGCTGCCTCGGGCCTGCCCGCCGTGATCCTGCGCAATGGTTGGTACACCGAAAACCATCTCATGGCGCTCCCGGCAGCGCTTGAGCACGGCGCCTTCGTCGGCGCTGCGAAGGACGGGCGCTTCTCATCCGCGGCGCGGCGGGACTATGCCGAGGCCGCAGCCGCGGTGCT
>NZ_RZRY01001198.1:0-1200 GCF_003998035.1 Mesorhizobium sp. M2A.F.Ca.ET.039.01.1.1
GATCTCTTCGCCGTCCATGCCGAGCGCCATCAGCAGCGACGTCACCGGGATCTTGCGGCGGCGGTCGATGCGGGCGTGCACGACGTCCTTGCTATCGAACTCGATGTCGAGCCACGAGCCGCGATAGGGAATGACGCGCGCAGCAAACAGAAGCTTGCCCGACGAGTGCGACTTGCCCTTGTCATGGTCGAAGAAGACGCCCGGCGAGCGGTGCATCTGCGAGACGATGACGCGCTCGGTGCCGTTGACGATGAAGGTGCCGTTCGACGTCATGAGCGGCATGTCGCCCATGTAGACGTCCTGCTCCTTGATGTCCTTGATCGACTTCGCGCCGGTATCCTCGTCGATATCGAACACGATGAGGCGCAGCGTCACCTTGAGCGGCGCAGCATAGGTCAGGTCGCGCTGACGGCACTCGTCAACGTCGAATTTCGGTGCCTCGAACTCATACTTCACGAACTCCAGCATGGAGGAGCCGGAAAAGTCGGAGATCGGGAAGACCGACTTGAAAACGGCCTGCAGTCCCTCGTCCGGACGGCCGCCCTTGGGCTCGTCCACCATCAGGAACTGGTCATAGGATGCCTTCTGAACCTCGATCAGGTTCGGCATCTCCGCAACTTCCGGGATCTTTCCGAAGAACTTGCGTACGCGTCTGCGGCCATTGAAAGTCTGGGTCTGGGCCATCGTCGCTCCTTAGCTCTAAACTCGGGACGAACCTCGCCGCGGCTCGCCTTGCACCAACGGGCCGCCTCGACGGCTGCCCCTATCTGTTTTCCGGCCTGCACTGCCAACAGCTTGGCGGGTACCGGCTAAAACGGGAGAAAACCCGTTTCCGGAAGGCCGCTTTTCGGCCCTCAGGAAAGAGGTTTTCAAACGCCTCGCGCAACAAAGTCTCCCTCAGTCCAAGGGAGGGGCGGACGGCGCGAGACCGTCCGCCCACGCCTAATTACTTCAGCTCGACCTTGGCGCCAGCTGCTTCCAGCTGAGCCTTGAACTTGTCGGCGTCGGCCTTGGAAACGCCTTCCTTGACCGGCTTCGGAGCCGCTTCGACCAGGTCCTTGGCTTCCTTGAGGCCAAGGCCGGTGATGGCGCGGACTTCCTTGATGACGTTGATCTTCTGGGCGCCGGCGTCGGCGAGAACGACGTCGAATTCCGTCTTCTCTTCAGCCGGAGCAGCGGCAGCGGCAGCACCACCAGCAG
>NZ_RZRY01001199.1:0-1199 GCF_003998035.1 Mesorhizobium sp. M2A.F.Ca.ET.039.01.1.1
GCAACACCTCATCCGGCCTCGGCCTCGGCCTCGGCGTGACCGCTTTCACGTCCGAATTTGACGCCGGCCCGAACTGCGACCACGATCGACCGCCTTCCGCGCCGGCACCGTCTCTGCCGGTTGCGACCGCCGCCCGCGCGTCGGCACGCGCCCGGCGGGAACTGGGTGCGAACTTTCATCTCATTGGCGAGCGTGATCTTGCGCGCGGCTGGAAGGAGCGGGCCCGCGACAACATCGCGGCGATCAGGCTTTCGGCCGAGATCGAGGCCGCGCAGAGGCCGGCCACGCGCGAGGAACAGCAAAGGCTGATCCGGTTCACCGGCTTCGGCGCAACCGAGCTCGCCAATGGCGTCTTTCGCCGCCCTGGCGAGATCGAGTATCGCGACGGCTGGCAGGAGATCGGCGCCCAACTGGAAGACTTGGTGGGCGAGGCTGACTACGCTTCGCTCGCCCGCTGCACGCAATATGCGCATTTTACGCCGGCGTTCATCGTCCGGGCGATCTGGGCGGGCCTGCTGCGGCTTGGCTGGTGCGGCGGCCGTGTTCTCGAACCCGGCTTTGGCACGGGACTCTTTGCGGCCTTGATGCCGTCCGAGCTGCACGAACGTTGCCACGTCACCGGAGTCGAGCTCGATCCCGTCACGGCGCGCATCGCCCGGCTGCTGCAGCCGCGGGCGCGCATCCTCAACGCAGACTTCGCCCGCACCGAACTCCCTGCTTCGTTCGACCTTGCCATCGGCAACCCGCCCTTTTCGGCACGCACCGTGCGCTCCGACCCTGCCTACCGATCGCTCGGCCTGCGCCTGCACGACTATTTCATCGTCAAGGCGCTTGGATTGCTCAAGCCGGGCGGCCTCGCCGCCTTCGTGACCAGCCACGGCACCTTGGACAAGGCCGACAGCATGTGCCGGAAGCAGATCGCCAAATCGGCCGACCTGATCGCCGCCTTGCGCCTGCCCGAGGGCAGCTTTCGCGCCGATGCCGGAACAGACGTCGTGGTCGACATCCTGTTCTTCCGCAAGCGCAAGGCGGGCAACCCCGAAGGCGACCTTGCCTGGCTCGATCTCGAGGAAATCCGGCCGGCGACCGAAGACGAGGGCGCCATCCGCGTCAATCGCTGGTTCGCGCGTCATCCGGACTTCGTGCTCGGCGCCCACGCGCTGCGGCGCGGCATCTATGGTCCCGATGAGACCTATGCC
>NZ_RZRY01000119.1:0-12465 GCF_003998035.1 Mesorhizobium sp. M2A.F.Ca.ET.039.01.1.1
GAACCGCATCCATTTCGAGATAGTCGATGCCGACGACATGGGGATTCTCGGCGCTCGACTTCGTCCGCGCGGCTGCCACCTGGCACCAGCCGCCGGGCGCCGCGCCCAGGTCGATGACCTTCATGCCGGGCTTCAGCAAATGGTGCTTGTCGTCGATCTCGATCAGCTTGTAGGCCGCGCGGGAGCGGTAGCCGTCGGCCTTGGAGCGTTGCACATAAGGATCGTTCATGTGGCGCTCGAGCCAGCGGCGCGACGATTCCTTCAGGCCGCTCTTCTTCTTGATGCGGGTCTTGAGCACGCGCAGGCTGGCTGAGCCCGGCTTTTCCGGTTTCTTTGTCATCGGCGCCCATCATTCCGCCAGACGCCGTCATCGGCCATCAATTCGCTCAGGATCCCCTCGCGCAGGCCGCGGTCGGCGACACGCAGCCGCTCGGACGGCCACACGCCGCGGATCGCTTCCAGGATGGCGCAGCCGGCGAGAACGAGATCGGCGCGGTCGGCGCCGATGCAGGGGTTGGCGCAACGCTGCTGGAAATCCCAGCCGATCAGCCGCTCGATCATGCGGTCAACGCTGTCGCGGTCCATCCACAGCCCGTCGACGCGGCGGCGGTCGTAGCGCTCGAGATCGAGATGCACGCCGGCCAGCGTCGTCACCGTGCCGGACGTGCCAAGCAGATGGAAGTTGGGGCTGGCCAGCACATGGGCGAGCCGGTCGCGGCCGTCGAAGGCCTTCAGCCGCGTAGCCACATCGTCGACCATGGCGGCAAAGGTATCGCGCGTGACAGTGCGGCCGCCGAAGCGCTCGGCGAGCGAGACGACGCCGACAGGCAGCGACGTCCAGGAGACGATGTGATTGGCCAGACGTGGCGAACGCCGTCCGGTCAGGTCGATCAGCGCGATTTCCGACGAGCCGCCGCCGATGTCGAACAGCACCACGCCTTGCGTGTCGCGCTCGACCAGCGAGCCGCAGCCGGAAACGGCAAGGCGGGCCTCGGTCTGACGGTCGATGATCTCCAGCTTCAGCCCGGCCTCGCGCTCGACGCGATCCAGGAACTCGACGCCGTTGGCGGCCGAGCGGCAGGCCTCGGTGGCGATCAGCCTGGCTTTCCTGATCTTGCGGTTGCGCAGCTTCTCGCCGCAGACCTTCAGCGCCTCGACAGCGCGGTCCATCGCCGCCTCGCCGAGCCGGCCGCTGGCCGTCAGCCCCTCGCCCAGCCTGACGATGCGCGAGAAAGCGTCGATGACGCGGAATTGGCCATGACGTCCAGGCACCGCGACCAGCAACCGGCAATTGTTGGTGCCGAGGTCGAGCGCGGCGAAGACGGGCAATTCCGGCTGGGGCGGACGTGGCGGAGGCTGGAGCGGCGGCCTTCGCTCGGCCTGCAAGGGCGGGCTCTGAGGCTGGCTTGCCGTCGTGCCGGCAGGCGCGGCATTGGGCACGGCGCCGTTCTCGTCACGCGCGAACACCTTGCGGCCGCGCTTGCGCTTGCGGCGCTTGCGCGTCTTGCCTTTCGGCTGATCGCCATGCTGGTCGGCCTGACCGGCGCCAGTCTGTCTCTGGCCTGCATGTTTGGGGCCGGCATGTCTAGGGTCGGCATGTCTTTGGTGCGCACCCGTGTGGCGGCTGAATCGCGCCGGTTGCGGGCCTCCCGACTGCGCCGGCGATGCCCCGGACATGCCCACTGCCGACGCGCCCGCGCCGGTATCGTGGTCTTCCACTTCAGTTCCTTCCGGCGCCGCGCGAACCGGGAACGGACGCAGCAGGCACCTCGATTTGTTTCAAGTTGGCAACAGAGTAGCAGTGCCGTTCGCAATCACCAAGAGCGCGGGGCTCGAATTTTGGCAGGGTCACGTCGGGGCAATGTCTTGCCGGTTGAATAGCCGGCTTCAATCAGGCATGTCTCAAATGCTGGTTCAAAGAGGTTGGGCACCATCACAACAATGAGCTGCAACGCATGATGACGACGCCATGAATTGGAGGCGCTATTTCTGGCCGGTCATAGGCATCGCGGCCGTTGCGTTCTCGCTGTGGCTGCTCATTCACGAATTGCGCGGCGTATCGCTCGACGATGTCTGGGCCGGTATCGCCGCCATCCCGCCGCGCGGCTGGGTGCTGGCGGCGCTAAGCTCCGTCGTCGCCTATGCCTCGCTCGCCGGCTACGACCACATAGCGCTCTTGCATATCGGCAAGAAAGTATCGTGGCTGTTCGTCACGCTGTGCTCCTTCACCACCTACGCGGTGTCGCACAATATCGGTGGCTCAGTGTTTTCCGGCGCGGTGATCCGCTATCGCGCCTATGCCACAAGGGGGCTGACCGGCCAGGAGATCGGCGTGCTGGTGGCGATCTGCTGGTTCACCTTCATCCTCTCCAGCGTCTTCCTCGGCGGCCTCGTTCTGCTGTTCGAGCCGCAGATCATCGCTCGCTTCACCGGCACGCCGCACCATGGCGCCGCCTTCGCCGCCGGGCTTGCCATGCTCATCCTCGTTGGCGCCTATGCCTTCGGCAGCTGGCTGGGGCTGAGACCGCTGAAGATCGGCTCCTTCCAGTTGCACTACCCGGCGCTGCCGATCGTGGCGAGACAGTTGCTGGTCGGGCCTGTCGAGCTGCTGGCCGCCGCCGCGATCATCTATTTCGCCCTGCCGGAGACCGGCAACCCCGGCTATTTCGTCGTGCTCGGCGTGTTCATGGTCTCGTTCTCGATCGGGCTCCTGTCGCATGCGCCGGGCGCGCTCGGCGTGTTCGAGGTCGTCTTCCTCACCGGACTTTCGGACATGGATCCTGTGGGCGTGCTTGCAGCGCTTCTGGTGTTCCGCCTGTTCTATCTCATCATTCCGCTGCTGATCGGCCTTTGCATGGTGCTCTATTTCGAGCATTCGCAGTACAGCAAAGGCGGCAGTTGAGCCCTTTGCCCGCTTCCGCGGGGAGCATCCGCAAAAAGGCTGCGGTTGATCTCAGTTGCGGGCTTGACTATTTTCCGATGGCGGCTACAAGGCAGCGCTCGCGGCACATGAGCCGCTTGGCTAGCGCGATACCAGACGCGCCTGCTGGGGAATAGGTTAACGGTAGACCCACGGACTCTGACTCCTGTGCTATCGCTTAAATGTCAAGCACTTAACCCCACCTCTCCTGTCTAACAGCTCGTCGGCCATCAATTAGTTAGCGGGTGAATTGTCTAACTTTTCAGAGCGTTTGAGGAGTGTCTTTGGCCCTCGACTTTGGGCTGTTAAGCTCACGTGATCTGCCCCGCGATCGAACCTGATCGCCCTGCCCCTTTCGGCCGCGAACGTCCCAATCGTTGCCTGCAAATCTCCGTCCGGGTCATCTAGGCCAATGGCGCGCAACACAGCTATGCCGGCCACTATCGAGACGGGGCCGGGCATGACGGCCAGCAGCTTTTCGAGTTCAGTGGTGATTTCAAGCATGTAGCTTTGTTGGCCCGTATTTGTCGGCATCGGCGATGAATTCGGTATAGACGGCTTCGAGTTGCGCAACGGCTTGATCCTTGGTTTCTTCGCGTCCTGAAAAACTTCCACCACGGCCGGTATCGGGATCTTTCCCATTCACGAACCAGGCCCAGCTTCCCCGCTGATCCCCGCTGATCACGGTCATGATGCGGCCGGCCCTAGAACCGCCATGCGTTGCGGAAAAATCGCGCGGCAAAGTTTGGTTGACGATCACTGTCCTCGCCCATTGGAGTTGAACGCGGCCGCCGCGATCGCGGACGAACTTGAACGCCTGCGGCCTTCGCTCGACGATCGCGAGCACCTTTCCGGCCTGCTCGAGCACCCGGTAGCCGCTCTCGGTGGCCTCGACCTGGTAGCGCTCCTTCATGGTCGGAACCGCTCGGTGTGCCATACGATCTTGCCGTCGACCTTCATCGGCTTGTGGATGACGAGCTTCCTCGGCAGGTGGTCGGGGTGCAGCTCGAGCAACGTCAGCTGGATGTCGGGCTTGCAGCGGCTGCAGTCGAACTTCAACTTGAACGGATCCGCGCCGCCGCCATAGACCATCATCAAGTCGGCCGAACGGCAGTAGCGCACATTCCCGCACGCGCACTCCACCTTCAACAGCAAATTGTGCCGGGTCGCCTTGCCCAGCGTATCGACCTTCTCGTGCGCCATGAGAACGAAATGAGAACAAATTCCTTGCCCGTCAAGCCGGTCTGTGGAATCTTTTCGTCATGAGCGACGAGCCGACACGCCTTGGAGAGATGATCACGCAGTGCACTCGAGGCCCGCTCGGGCATGTCTGCGAACAGAAGGCTGCGGCAAGGATGCCGGCTGGGGATTTGCCAAGCCGAAGAGACCGTCGCACTGGTTCTGCTACGAGCACCGCAGCGACGGGGAGGCCTACCTTTGATCAGAAAGCCGCGCACCGGCGTTTATCCCGACCGCGAGGTCGACTGCCAGGAGGCCACGGAGCCGGGTTTTCAGGCGATCATTGATTGCATGATCGAGGCCGGCTGGACGCGAGGAGGCCAAGCGCGCGCTGCGCCGGCTGATCGCTGCCGACAACATGACGCAGAAGGAAAACGCCAAGGGAGAAGCAGAGCTGCGATCCCCCGGGCCATGATCCGGGCCGGCTGGCCCGACCTTAGGAGTGAGGACAGGTAGTTCGGCCCTTAGTAATGCGCTACGGATGAAACCGAGTCGGGCCTCCCGATCAGCTGTGTATCGTGAAGTCATACTATACCCGCAACACAAAAACTGCATCAACGTCCGAGTAGGGCGTAACCACACCCGTCGGGCTCTTCAAGGGCGCGGAACAAAAACCAGCTCCGGGCGTTGGAAGTAACTTTGCCGCGCGCAACGTGGCTTTGCTGGGGGCGTAGTTCCGATCTCAACTAGGCTTGTTTCCTTGCTGACATTTAAATCGCGGAGAGCGCCTAGGGAGGGCGGACATGTCGAATATCGAGAGACTGCCCAGCGCATCGCGCAAGCTGACGGAGTTTGAGGCTCTCGTCGCGGCTGCCCCAACTGCTCTGGATGCCATTCCGGGGGCTGTATACCTTTGCGATCACGAAGGCTGGCTCATCCAGTACAATTCAGAGGCTGCCGCACTTTGGGGACGGACTCCAAGGCTAGACGAAACGAAGGAGCGGTTCTGCGGCTCGCATCGCCTGTTCCTGCCTGATGGCACGCCGCTGCCGCACGAGACGTGCCCGATGGCCGATGCAGTTCGCTCAGGCGCTGCCACCCGAAACGCAGAGGTCATTATGGAGAGGCCTGACGGCTCCCGCATCACGGCCCTCGTCAACATTCGAGCCCTCAAAGATCACGGCGGCAACATACAGGGCGCGATCAATTGCTTTCAGGACATTTCGGCTCACAAGGCGGTCGAGGATGACGTCCGCCAGAAGAGCAAGGACTTGGAGGACTTTTTTGAGAACGGAGCGGTTGGGCTGCATATCGTCAGCAGCGAAGGCATCGTTCTGAGGGCGAACAAGGCTGAACTGAAACTCCTCGGCTATTCGGAGGAGGAGTATGTAGGCCGTCACATCGCAGAATTTCACGTGGACGCTCCTGTCATCGGCGACATCCTTCACAAGCTTTCGTGCGGTGAAAGACTAGACCGGCAACCTGCGCGACTTCGTGCAAAGGACGGGTCCATCAAGCAGGTGCTGATCACCTCCAACAGCCGCGTTGATGATGGCAAATTTGTCAACACACGGTGCTTCACTATAGATGTGACGCACCTCAATGAAGCCGAAAGGGCACGTCGCGAGAGCGAGGAGCGCCTGGCCGCAACCTATGAGGCGGCGACTGTCGGTATTACCGAGATAGACGAGACCGGTCGCTTGCTTCGCGTGAACGACGCAATCTGCAAAATGCTCGGCCGCGCACGCGAGGAACTCCTGAAGATGACGTTCCTCGACTATACGCATGAGGAAGACCGCGCAGAGGACGCAACCCTCTACGCCCGTCAGGTTGGCGGAGAGATCGACAACTACACGCTGCGCAAGCGCTGCTGCTGGCCGGACGGCACAATCGTTTACCTCGACGTCTACGCTTCCGCAGTCCGCGACCAGTCCGGACAGTTTGTCTACGGCGTGCGCATTATCCAAGACGTGACCGAAGCCAAACGCATGGAAGACCGAATCCGCGAGAGCGAGCAGCACATGCGAGACCTCCTTGAGGCCATGCCCGCCGCGGTCTACACCACCGACCCGAGCGGCCGCATAACATTTTTCAATAAAGCCTGCATTGATATGGCAGGACGCCGCCCTCAGCTTGGCGATGAGTGGTGTGTGACTTGGCGCCTTTACACGGCTGACGGGACTCCTCTGCCGCACGATCAATGTCCGATGGCTGTGGCCCTCAAAGAGAACCGCGCGGTGCGCGGAGTTGAGGCGTTGGCAGAGCGGCCTGACGGCACATTCGTCCCATTCATACCTTATCCCACCCCGCTCTATGACAGCCAGGGCAAGCTGATTGGCGCCATTAACATGCTGGTCGACATCACCGAGCGCAAGCAGGCGGAGAACAGGCAAAGGATGCTGATCGACGAACTAAATCATCGCGTCAAGAACACGCTGGCGACAGTGCAGTCCCTGGCAGTCCAAACTGCGCGCCATTCGGAAAGCCTTGAGGGATTTGGGCAGCGTTTTCAAAGCAGGCTGCTGGGGCTTGCCCGCGCCCACGACCTGCTGACGAAGCGTCGTTGGGAGGACGCGCCGCTCGATTTTCTCGCTCGGGAGTTGTTGGACCCGATCTCAGGAGCTTCTGGGGACAGGGTGGAGATCCACGGGCCGGCGGCTATGCTCGACCCCAAAACCGCTCTCAATCTCACTATGGTTTTGAACGAACTTGCGACAAACGCGGCAAAGTACGGGGCATTGTCCTCCGCCAGCGGAACACTGTCACTCAGCTGGCAGCTTTCCGAAGGACCCGATCTCAACCGGCTGGAGTTACTCTGGCAGGAACTGGGGGGCCCGCCCGTTCAGGCGCCGACGAGGCGTGGATTTGGCACCAGGCTCATTGAGCGCTGCATCGAACGCGACCTTGGCGGTGAGCTCGATATCACCTTCGAACCGCAGGGACTTTCATGCCGAGTGACCATTCCACTGCGGGGCACTGTTAGGAATGGGTGAGCTGGCCGGCTTGCGTGCGCTGGTCGTCGAGGACGAAGGCAGCGTTGCTTTACTGATAGAGGACATGCTGGAGCAACTAGGTTGCGTGGTGGCAGCTTCGGTGGCTACGCTTGGCAAGGCATTGTCGGCTGCCAGTGTTGAACCCTTCGATTTCGCGGTACTGGACGTTAACCTCGGCGGAGAGCTTGTCTTCCCGGTTGCCCAGGAACTGCAGAGCAGGAATATCCCGTTTATATTTAGCACAGGGTACGGCAGGATGGGGATGCCGGCGACATTCAGCGACTGCCAGGTCTTGGCTAAACCGTTCGCGCCGGCGGAGCTGGAGCGAGCCCTTTGCATTGCGTTGCGCCGATAGGTTTGAGTTCTCCCGCAATGAGATCAGCTTCCGTCCGAAACCCTGAAAGGTCACGTGGCGCAGCCCGGCGTTAACGGGCTTGAACCTACTCCTGCGCCGCCAAGGGCCTCTCTTTGTTCGCCACCGGTATTTGTCCGTCCAGTCGATGCCGATCTTGGTGTAGAGGCGGATGTCGTCGGCATCCTTGATCACCTATGTCCGGTAGCCGTCGAACTTGATTTCGTGACTCCATTCGGAGCCGGCCGGCGGATCGTCGAACCGCTCCGGCTCCATCGGCTTGATGAAGCTGAGCCTGAGGCCGTCCTTACGCATGCACACATCCCCGAACGGCGACTCAATAGCGCAGCGGTCTTTCGGTTCCGTTAGCAGTGGCTAAAGAGAGCGGGAACTTTCACGGCCTCGTCAATGTTCTTCAACATTCAGGAGGACGCCCTAATGGCAGATGACAAGAGCAAGCGGGACTTTCGCGATCGGGACCGGGTCTCGGCGGACGAGGAATACGAGGTTGAGTATTTCGCCCAGAAGGTCGGACTGACACCTCAGCAGGTTCGCGAGCTGATCAAGAAGCACGGCAATGATCGGACTACTCTCGAGCGCGAGGCGAAAGCCATGGGACGGAGGTGATTGAGTGCCCCGGTACAAGGTGGAAGAGCTCTACGGCGAAGAGGTCGTCTCGTGGCAAACCGTAGACGCTGAAGAACCGCTAAGGGCGGTAGAGCATGTCGCTCAAACGCCGGTCTCCACCAGAGGTTTGCAGGAGCATTGGTTTCGGGTGGTCGACGAGGAGGCAGACAGCGTCTCGGAGTTCAGTCTCGCTGAGGCCGTACCGCGAGACTTCTCGAAATGAGGGGCAGCCGAATAAATGATCCGGACTGCCGCGCAGCTCTATTGCTGATCAGGGCAACCATCGAAGAGCACTGCCCGCCTGGCGTCCTGATGAGCGAGGAGCAAGTGAACGGGCATTACGGCCCGACGCTGCTCGACGAGGCCGAGGCACTGGCGGCCGCGATTGTCGCCACGGTGGAGTGGCTGTCATTCGACGCGACGAAGCCGCCGGCGCCAAGCGTCAAGGGCTAGATCTCAGTCTCGCGAGCACCGCAGGTTAAGCCAGCTTCCGAATAATCCAATCCAGAATTTGGGGATCAACATCCTTGTGGCCGGTGTACGACTGGATCAGCTGCGTAGCCATCTCCCGCCATTGGCTTTCCGGCGCCTGGCTTTCCTGGACTTCGTTTAGGAAGGCTGATCGTATGATTTAGGCGTCCGGCGCCGTCAGGTGTGATTTCGCCATCGTTCCCTCACCCCGCGGGGGCGAAAACCATTGCCCGCACGGAGGTGAATTATATCTCAAACGGGCGGTTTCGCGAGCCGTGTGAGGCGGAACAAGTGTTTAGGCGGCGGGTTGAATCCCAGTAGGAGATTTCCCGTGACTGACACGCCCGGCAGACCAGAAAACGCCAGGGCCTATATCATCCAACGCTTAATGGAAGAAACCGGGATTTCGGTAGAGGAAGCGAAAGAGTTGATTGGGGTCTTAGGCTTTGAGTGGCCCTCGCTCCTACGCGAGGCCAATATCATAGTTGAAAGGAAGCGGGCTGGCCGGGTCTGATATTGTCATGGAAGGGCCCGTCGCCATGCTCGGGAGGAAAATGGCCACGGGCTGACCCTGAGACGTCCAGCGGCTATACCCCGAAGGGATCGACCGCTTCGCCTACAACCAACAAGCGTCCAACGGGTTGCAGACAGTTTTATGTACAGTAGAACAGGCTTGACTAACGGCGTAGCCGCACCAGACTCGCCTTATGGCGATGGGCAGCATCAAGGTCGGGGATACCGTTGCGATCACCGCAACGATCCGCAAGCGCGTAACTGAGGATCGAGTGAGCGTGCTGATCCCCTCATATCATCAGCCCCATTCGATTGTGGACACCACACCAAACGTTAGCAGCGGGCAGAAGATTGAGCTTACGGGGGAGGTCACCAGGGTAGATGGGGACAGCGTGACCGTCGGCGGCAAAGATCTCGGCATTACGGTCAAGCGCAGCGCAGTGCGACTTGTCACCAGTCATGTGGCGCCGAAGCGGAAGACATCCACCTGATAGAGAAAGCCCGTCGCCGATGTCACAGGCGACGGCACTACCAAGGGTCGAGCGTTTAAAATGCACGTGATTTGGAACCCGCGCTTTCACAAATGTTAAGCCTAGCAACCAGGCGAGTGTGATCGCGCGGCAGTCTCGCCAGGGCGGCGATCACCAGTCCGTCATCGTGGGGCGACACTATCAAATGTATTCGTGCATGCCGCTCGTCCCGACTATTTTGCTGTCATGGCAACCTCCACAAGGCAAACGCCACAGTCGGTGGTGCAGCTTCTAGGTCCGCTGCGTAGAAAGGCCGCTCGTTACCGCGGCGGGTCCACGGAGGCGGGTGATGAGTTGGTGGAGTTGACCTTGCGGGTTGCGCTTTCAGAAGAGTCCAATCGGCCACCGGAAGTCAGCCTCAACAGATGGCTGAACGACATCATGAAGCGGCACCTCAACTGAATGCCCACCCAGACGGTCTAAGTTGTATCTAGGAGCGCTTTCGCTCGATCTTGTCGCCTTCAATGAAGCGATCCATGCGCTCGTGCAAGGTGGATACGCTGCCCTTCAGGTCGCGCACGCCGGTCATCACCTCGTCACGGAATTCTCGCAGGCCGGCCTTTGTGATGTAGGTCTCTGCAACGTGGAGCTTGTGCGCCGCAAGCTGCTCGGTCAACAAGGAGACCGAGGCCATCGCCGTGTCGGCGCGCAGATGCGCGTCACGCGCATCCTTCTTGACCTCGTCCCGCGCCACCTTGATCGCGGCTTCGATGCGCCACCACAGCCCGCCGACTGCGCCGATGACGGCCATCAGAAAAACGATGTTCGAATTGAAGTCCGCCATCTGCTGGATGCCTTCTGCCGGCTAGGATTTCAGTTCGGCGCGGCGCGCGGCGCTTGCCCTGGTATGCCGGTCGCACTCAGCGCCCGTATAGAGGCCAACGGCACAGCCGGGCGCCATCGTCCGGTCGATCCTGTTCTGGTCGGCGAGCGTCTTGCCCTGCGCGCCGGCGAGGCTGTTACCGAGGGCCGAGCGCAGGGCTGGCACACCGCTGATGCCGGAAGTCGTACACGCCGCCAGCGTCGATGCAGTCGTCAAAAGACAGCCGAGCATCAATGCCCTTATCGATCGCATGATGGTTCTCCTTTTCGATCCTGGCGCGCAGCTCGTCGGCGCCCTTGTGCTTGATGAGCTCGTAGGCCCAGAGCGCGGCGCCCGACGCGATGAGGACGATCGCGCCCCATGCGATCGCGCCGGCGGCCAGGCGCGAGACGCCAAGCCGGTCGACAATGAAGGTGACGAGGAAGCTCACAGGAACATCCACCAAACCAGCGCCATGCCGACAGGCACGCCGACCGCGAAGCCGGCGAGGACCGGCAGCGCTTTCTCGATCGCCTGGGTGAGAACTGCCTTCAGGTTTTCCATGGCTCAGCCCGCCTTGCCGATGGCGAGCGCCAGGCGCTCGGCCTTGCGGCGGGCATACCAGCCATAGGCCAGACCGCCGATCGCCAAGATGGCACTGACCAGGGCAAGGATGAGGACCACCTTGCCGATCCACTCGCTCGTGTAGCTGAAGGGGGAAAGCTGGTTCTGCAGCTCGGCCAGCGTGCCCGACAGGCCGACGCCGGCGACGCCGCCGCCGGCTGCGGCATCGGCAGGTGCCGTCGAAGGCGCGGGCTTGGCGTCCTCGACGAATGCCTTGGCCTGACCGCCGTCGACGAAGTTCGCCATCTGGGGCATCGCGCCGGTGGCCCATGCCTGGCCGATCGAGCGGACCTCGGCCACCCGCGAACGCCAGCCGCGGCCGAAGTCCTTCCAGGTCTTCAAATGCTGCAGGAATGTGAGCCTCTGGTCGCAGATGCGGTCGATCAGTGCATCGTGGTTGTTGCAGCCCTGCACTGCGGCGACGGTGCCGAGACCGATGACGCCGTCCACACGGCCCTGATAGAGCGGCCCAAGGGCGCGCTGTAGCCAGATGATCGACTGCTTCGGCCCTGAGTTCACCGCACCATCGAAAACGACATAGTCGACGCCGGCTGGCAGCTGGTCGCCCTTCACGGCGTCCCAGTATTGCCGGTCGTAAATGTCGAAGAGCTCCTGGCCGGTGATACCCTTAACCGAGCGGGTGGCTAGGCCCTTGCTACGGCGGTAGGCGTCATAGACCCGCTGGGTGACGCCCTTCATGGTGACGCCGCCAGGGTCCGCCGGATGGTTGCTGTATCCGCCCTCATGCGCGAGCACGCGGGCGAGCGATTCGTGCTCGCGGGATCCGGTCATTGATTTTCCTTTCGGTTGGGAACTTTCCGGCGCGCCGGCGATTGAGGGCCGCGGCAGGGGGACTTCAGAATTGGATTGCTTCACGAAGCTTGAGGTGCTGATCGACGCCAGCAGCGCCAACCTCGTCGAAGAGGCGCGCGAGCTACTCGCTCACACAAAAGGCAAGTCGCACGAACTTGCGGTAGCCGTGGACGAATTCCTGCTCGACATGATGACACTTGAATTCCTGCTCGAAGCCGAGCGGGAAGCATTCCATGGCGCGGCACGGAGACTCGCACGCATGCGCCTGACGATGGTGAAGCTGCTCTCGGCCTAGCGCCTATCCGCCCCGGCCGAGCCTTGCGGGTTGCCCAGCGAGATCTGCGTGGTGTAGCCGCTGCCGCGGTCGAGCGTGTCGGTGATCGAGGCGATGGTGTAGCTGCCGTCGACGCCGGCGCGCAGGTCTATGATGGCCGTGCCTTCCGGCTCGGCGGTCGGCTCGCCCTCGATCGTGACCGACCCGGAGCCCTTGCTGCGCGCTCCGTCTACGCGATCGGAATCGGCGCGGGTCTTGGCCGAAGCCTCGTCAGGCTCCATGAAGCGGAGCACGTCATCCGGCTCGACATCGTCGCCGGTCTCGACCTCCTCGATGACCTGCTTGGCCTTCTTGACGTCGTACCACC